>CAZUKT010000592.1:0-2905 GCA_964620975.1 uncultured Rubrivivax sp.
CGGCCGTGGTGCAGGTGGCCAACGGGCCGACGAGTACCTTGAGGTCTTCGATCGCAACGCCAGAGCGTGCCTATCGCGCAAACACGCCTTGGAGCGCGTGCGACTGCTCTACCCGCATGCGCGGGCCGGTGGTGGTGGCTGACTGTGGCTGTTGTCGCTGGACACCCTGCAGACCACGCCTCATGAGAAGCCGGCCAACGCGACGAACTGGTGGACTCACACTTAGGCTTGTGGGGAAGCCTGAAGTTTGGTCGGCGATAAGGCAATAGGTTCGCCACCCAGAGAGTGGCGATGGACCAAGGTCGTGGACTGGTTTGACGTTTTACAGCCACCGCCGGTTGCACAACACGCTGGGCGACGCCAGCCTCATGAAGTTTGAAGAAAACTGGCGTGCGGGCCAAGCAAGTAAAGCTGCGTAGGTGGGAGGCTATGCACTACCTCTGACACGGGCAGGGTCAGCACGGCAACCCGCAGCGCCAACAGCACCAATTCTTCTGATTCAGCGGGCTGGTCGCAGTGCGTTCGTCGGATGGTGGGTTCGACGATAGGTACGAGGACAATCGGGCCATTTTTTCAACGGCAAACGTGGCGGAAGGGGCGGGATTCGAACCCGCGGGGGGCTATTAACCCCCACACGCTTTCCAGGCGTGCGACTTAAGCCGCTCATCCACCCTTCCTCGACGGACCCGCATTCTAGCCTTGAGCCGTGGGTGCGGCCGCATGCTGCCGCAGCCATTCCATGGGCACAAAGTCCAGCGCCCTGGCATGCGTGCTCTCCAGCACAACATCAGGCGCGCACCCGTGCTCAAAGGCTTCGCGCCACCGCGTGGCACAAACACACCAGCGGTCACCGGGCTTGAGGCCTCTGAAACGTACTTCGTGACGGGTGGTGATCAGATCATTGCCACGTTCCATCTGGAAGTTCAGAAACGCCAACGTCACCTTTGCGCAAATGACGTGGCTGCCTTGGTCTTGCGCGTCTGTATGGCAGCAACCGTCCCGGTACCAACCGGTCAGCGGGTCATATCCGCACGGCATCAGCGCCGTGCCAAGCACGTTCAGGGCTTTGTCGCGATCCATTCGATGGCGTCGGGGCAATCAGGTTGCGGGCTTGCTTGCCTTGAACAGCGTCATCGCCGTACCTATCAAGCCCGCAACTTCACCCATGTGCCCCGGCACGATCATCGTGTTGTTGGCCTTGGCAAGCTGCCCGTACGCGTCAACGGCCCGTTCGGCCACCTTCAGCTGAACAGCCTGTTCGCCGCCCGGTTGCTGAATGGCGGCGGCGATCTTGCGTATGGCATCGGCCGTGGCGTCGGCCACCGCTGTGATAGCTGCGGCCTCACCCGCAGCCTTGTTGATTTCAGCTTGTTTTTCGCCTTCCGAGCGGGCGATGAAAGCTTCGCGCTCACCGGTGGCAATGTTGATCTGTTCCTGACGCCGGCCTTCCGACGCAGCGATCAACGCACGCTTTTCACGTTCGGCCGTGATCTGGGCTTGCATGGCGTGCAGGATGGCTGCGGGTGGCGTCAGATCTTTGATTTCGTATCGCAGCACTTTCACACCCCAGTTGAGTGCGGCTTCGTCCAGCGCGTTGACCACACCCGCGTTGATCATGTCGCGCTCTTCAAAGGTTTTGTCGAGTTCCATCTTGCCGACCACTGACCGCAATGTGGTCTGTGCCAACTGCGTGATGGCCACGATGTAGTCGCTGCTGCCATAGCTGGCGCGCATGGGGTCGGTGACTTGAAAGTACAGGATGCCGTCGACCTGCAACTGAGTGTTGTCGCGCGTGATGCAGACTTGGCTGGGCACGTCCAACGGCACTTCTTTGAGTGAGTGTTTGTAGGCCACGCGGTCAACAAAGGGCACCACAAAGCTCAGGCCCGGTGTCAAGGTGCGGTCGTACTTGCCCAGGCGTTCTACAACCCACGCGTTTTGCTGCGGCACGATCTTGAGCGACCGGACGATGAAGATGACGGCGATGACGGCCAGGACGACGGCGATTTCCATGGGTGCTTTCAGTTGAGGTGGGGCGCAGCGGCCGAAACGGGTGCCACACGCAGCTCGTTGCCGTGCACGGCAACGATGACATGTTCGCCAATTGAAGGCGCGCCGGTCTGGCAAAACCGAACTGACCAGGCAGCGCCCCTGTATTGAACACGGGCCGTGCCGTCAGGGGCCCAGGCGCTGACGTGCACCAACTGCCCGATGTCGAGGTTGACGTCCCGGTTGCTTTCAGCGGGTTGAGCCTTGGGCTGGCGGGACCGCTTGAGGTGCCACGCCACTGTGGCACCACCGCCCAAGGCAGCTGCCGTCAGAATCTGCGCCGTGGCGCCAAGCCCTGCGTGGGCCGCCACCGCGCCCGCAGCGCATCCCAGGGCCAGCATCAACAGGTAAAAAGTGCCTGTGGCCAGTTCGGTGGCCACCAAAGCGCCGGCGGCCAACCACCACAGCGTGGGTGCATTCCAGTCCAACGTCGTCTCCAGTACACACAGACAAGCGGGCGAGTGTAGCCATGCCCTGCCTTTCACCGCCATGCCCCATAGGCGCCCCTACACTTCGCGATTGATTTCGCACGTGGGCCACCGGGCCACGTCAACTGCGGCAACCCTTGCCGTGCAACCCGCCCTGAAGAGACCGCGCCGATGCTCCGTTTTCGCTTTCCCATCGTCATCATTGACGAAGACTTCCGCTCTGAAAACACCTCGGGTTTCGGCATCCGTGCGCTGGCCGAGGCCATTGAGAAAGAAGGCTTCGAGGTGCTGGGCGCCACCAGCTACGGCGACCTGAGCCAGTTTGCCCAGCAGCAAAGCCGTGCCAGTGCCTTTATCTTGAGCATCGACGACGAAGAATTCACACCCGGGCCGGAACTGGATCCGGCGGTGCTGAACCTGCGCAAGTT
>CAZUKT010000593.1:0-2901 GCA_964620975.1 uncultured Rubrivivax sp.
GTGCTCTTTGGGCAGGAAGATCATGCCCACGCCGTACTCGCCATAGGGTGGCAGCTTGATGCCAAGCGCGGCCATTTCGGCGCGGTAGTAGTCGTCGGGGATCTGGATCAGGATGCCCGCGCCGTCGCCCATCAGCTTGTCGGCACCCACCGCACCCAGGTGGTCGAGGTTTTCAAGAATCTTCAGGCCTTGTTCGACGATGGCGTGGCCCTTGATGCCTTTGATGTGGGCCACAAAGCCCACGCCACAGGCGTCATGTTCACCGGCCGGGTTGTACAGGCCGTGCGCAGCGGCTGCGGCTATTTCTTGTGGTGTGGCGTGCGACGGCATGGCGCGCTCCTGACGTGAGTTGGGCTGGAACAAGGGCGGAAAACAGGCAGGGCGGCAGACTACCGCAGTGCAGCAAACGCGGCAAGCCGCATTAAATGGGGTCAGAGTGCTAAATAGTGTTTCGACGGCGAATGACTAAAAAATAGGGGACACATCATTTCTGGATTGCTGTGCGCCGTTGGCAACGCGCATGCACACAGCATGCCAAAGCTGCGGCCTCGTCAAGCCGCCATCCGCAAGTGCTGCCCGCAGCGCGGCGGCGCCGTCAACTGGCGACGCGCCGTGGCCGCCCAGGTGCCCGTGGGCGGACGGGCCGCTGCAGCATGGCTTCCAGCTGCACTGCAAAGGAGGCGCGGCCCGCAACCCAACCCCCCAGTGCAGCCTGTTGCAGGGCATGCCGGCGTTCTTCGGGCACGCCGGCTGCCAGCAAGGTGCGGTAGGCCGCCTCGCGCTCAAAGGGGGTGTTGCCCAGTTGCCAGTATTCAGGCGTGTTCAACAGCCTGCCGTCCAGTGCGCCGCCTGTGCGCGTGCCGGCGCCGGTGGCGCCGGGGTCCGCAACCAGGCCGTCGATCAGCCGCAATACGTCGAGCCGAGCCGCGCCGGGCTCGACCACCGCACAACGGAAGCGCCCGTCCCACAGCGTTCCAGTGCGGTGGTGCCGGCGGTTGTAGGCGCTTACATAGCGGCGCCCCAGGGCCTGCATCATGCGGCTCAGTGCAGGGGCGGTTTCGGGTGTGGCCAGCAAGTGCACTTCAGCATCCAGCAGCGCGTAGGCGTGCAGTTGCACGCGCTCGGCCGCCGACGCCTCATGCAGCGCAGCCATGAACTGCTGGCGGTCGGCGTCGTCGGCAAACACGCGCTGGCCACTGTGCCCGCGCTGGATGATGTAGTGGGCCTGGCCGGCCAACACCAGACGCGCCAGACGCGCCATGCCGGGGTCTCAGACGTCGAACAACCGCCGCCCACTGAGGCGATGGTGTTCGCGCAAGGCAAAGCGGTCGGTCATGCCGGCAATGTAGTCGGCCACGGCGCGCGGCTGGTCGGCGGCATCGGCGTAGTCGGCGGGCATCTCCAGCGGCTTGGCGCGATAGGCGGCAAAGAGTTCGGCCACGACGGTGCGTCCGAGGTTGGTCATGTGCACCACTTGGGCGTGCCGGTACAAGTGCTTGAACAAGAAGCGCTTGAGCTCGGTGGACTCGTGGCGAACGCGGCTGCTCATGCAGGCCAGGGGCGGGCTCCGGCGCACGGCTTCTTCATCGTCGGGGCCGGCTTCGGAAACCGCTGCCGTGGTGGCGGCAACCATGTCCCCAACCTGAGCCGACAACATGCGGCGCAGGGTCTCGAACAGCGCCCGGCGCGTGGGCTGCGCCGCCAAGGCAGGGTGGTCGGCCAGCACGCCGGTGTAGATGCGCGCAAAGAGCGGCACCTCGCCGAGCTGATCCACCGTGATCAGGCCCGACCGCACGCCGTCGTCGATGTCATGTGCGTTGTAGGCCAGTTCGTCGGCCAGGTTGACAAGCTGCGCTTCCAGGCTCGGCTGGCTGCCGGCCAGAAACCGCTGTGCAGGCCCACACGGTTCGGCGGCGCACAGGTGCCGGGCGTGGCTGGCTGAGCAGTGCTTGAGGATGCCTTCGCGTGTTTCAAAGCACAGGTTCAGGCCGTCAAAGGCGGGGTAGCGCGCTTCGAGTTTGTCCACCACACGCAGGCTCTGCAAGTTGTGCTCGAAGCCACCGTGGCCCTGCATGCACTCGTGCAGTGCGTCCTGGCCGGCATGCCCAAAAGGGGTGTGGCCCAGGTCGTGGGCCAGCGCAATGGCTTCCACCAAATCCTCATTCAACCGCAGTGCGCGGGCGGCCGAGCGCGCCAGTTGCGCCACTTCCAGCGAATGCGTCAAGCGCGTGCGGAAGAGGTCACCTTCGTGGTTGATGAAGACCTGGGTCTTGTAAACGAGCCGGCGAAAGGCCGTGCTGTGAACGATGCGGTCACGGTCACGCTGGTGTTCATTGCGCGGTGGTGACGCGGCTTCGGTGATGCGGCGCCCACGCGAGCGGCGCGGATCGCTGGCCCAAGGCGCAAGTGCGTCCAGGTTCACGCGGGGGCAGGCGGCGCTGTGTGGGCAGCAATGATCCGCTGCACCACCGCGTCGGGCGCGGTGCGCACGGCGGCGCGGCCGATGGATTCGATCAGCACGAAGCGGATCTCGCCGTCGGCCGCCTTCTTGTCCACGCGCATCAGCTCAAACCAGCGCGCCATCGGCATCGGCGGGGCCTGCACCGGCAGGCCGGCGCGTGCAATCAAGGCCCGCACGCGTGCTACAAAACTGGCGGGCACCAGGCCCAACTCGGACGAGAGCGCCGTGGCCATCACCATGCCGCAGCCCACCGCCTCGCCATGCAGCCAGGTGCCGTAGCCCATGCCGGCTTCAATGGCGTGGCCAAAGGTGTGGCCAAAGTTCAGGATGGCGCGCAGGCCGGCTTCGCGTTCGTCTTCACCTACCACCCAGGCCTTGATCTCGCACGAGCGTTGCACTGCGTGGGCAAGGGCGGCGGGGTCTCTGGCCAGCCGCGCGTC
>CAZUKT010000594.1:0-2896 GCA_964620975.1 uncultured Rubrivivax sp.
GTTCAGCACGAAGTTGTCAAGGCCGACCCAGCTGTTGCGGGCCGTGGTCACGCGCCTCGTGCGCGGCGCCGCTGCCCGGCCAAACCGGCTGCGAGCAGCCCGAACGCAGCCAGTCCAAGCGTGGCGGGTTCTGGCACTGAGGCGTGGCTGCCCTGCACGAAGTCCCTGGAGCCGTTGAAGTCGATGCCCAGTTGCAGATTGAACGCGCCGCCCTGCTCCCAGCCGATGGCTTCGTACTTGTAAACGCCCGCTCCCAGATTGAAGAACGCCGAATCCGTCTGCACGTTGCCGGTGTCGGCGTTGAAGGTAATTACCTCCTCGTCGCCAACGGTGACCCGCAGGCCATCGTCGTGGAACGAGAGGAAGCTGTAGCGACCGGCCCCCAGTGTGATGAAGCCCGACACGCGCACGGCGAAGAGCGGGTCGGCTCCGGCGAACGGCACGTCAACGTCCTGCAGGTCAACCGTATTCATGAACTGCGTGGCGCGGTTCAGCACATTGAAGCCACCCGTGCCGCTGAGCGCGTTGAGCGCATCGGAGATCGAGTGCGGCGATGAATCCACCTGCGCCCATTCAACCTTGAAGCCATCCACCAATGCCGGCGGCGGCACGATTGGAGTCGGCGCTGCATGGGTCGAACTGAGCGCGAAGGCGCTCCAGAGAACGGCAACCAATGTGTGGCGGATAGGCGGCAAGAAACGCATGAGGGAACGCAACCGGTGTGTGACCTGGGTGCCGAGCCCGGCTGACAGGCCTGGACGGCAACTGCTATGGCCTGGGAGCCACCTCCGCTTGGGGTCGCTTGAGCGAAAGAACTGCATCTGAAATCGAGGATTAGGCATTTAATGCTCGAATAAACGAGTTTTTCATGGACTCTGGAGTGCGCTGCGCTATGATGCTCGTGAAATCGAGCCTTCTCCATGCAATCCCCGTTTAATCGCTCATGAAGGTCACACAGACTGCGATGCTCTCCTCGCACCAGCGGGAGGAGTGCGCGCGCCTGGGCGCACGGCTGGCGCGTCTGCGCATCGCCCGCAAAGTCAAGCAGACCGATGCGGCGCTGCGCGCTGGTCTGTCGCGCAACACCGTCTACCGGCTCGAAAAGGGCGACGCCGGCGTGGCGCTCGGCCAAGTCCTGCGCTACCTGGAGGCCATCGCGCCTGGCAGCACACTGTTGGACCTGTTGGCCGAGACCGACCCGGCGCTGCACTCCCTGGAGGCCCGCGAAAAGACCCAGCGCGTCCGCGACATGACCGCCGCAGAACTCGACGAACTGCGGTTCTGAAAGCAAGTACGCAATGGCCGCCACCGAATCGAAGCTGATGGTCTTTGCGCACCTGGGCCAGGACTGGGCGCCCTGTGGCCAGCTTCTGATGACTGAGGTAGGCCCGAACGTACTCGCGTCCAGCTTTGCCTACGGCCTGAACTACCTGCGCCGCCCCGACGCGCTGGAGGTCGACCCGGTGAGCCTGGGCATCGCGGACCGGGACCAAGTGCTAGGCAAGCGGCTGCTGCCAGCCCATGGGTTGGCGCTTTTCGGGGGCACCCGCGACGCCGCGCCCGACGCCTGGGGGCGGCGGGTCATCGAAGCCAAGCTCAAGGTTCCGGCCAACAGCCTGCCGGAGTCGCAGTACCTGCTGCACGCCGGCAGCGACCGGGTCGGTGCGCTCGACGTCCGTGCGTCCCTCCACGACGGGCCAACGCCCGGCAACGGCGCCCCGCATGCCCTGGAGTACCTGATGGATGCCGCCGAGCGCATCGAGGACGGGCTGCCGATTCCAGCGCACCTGGAAGCCATCTTCGTGGACGGAACAGCACTTGGCGGCGCCCGGCCCAAAGCCACTGTGCGCGACGAGCACGGCGTGCTGTGGTTGGCCAAGTTCTCCAGCCGCAGGGATGGCTTCGACGTTCCGGTCATCGAGTGCGCTGCACTGCGCCTGGCGGCTGCGGCTGGACTCACGTTGCCACCGGTGGATGCCCGCACGCTGGGCGCACGCAAGGTGATGCTCATCCGCCGCTTCGACCGTTATTGGGCCGAGCCAGGCAAGACGCCTGGAGCCGAAGACGACCTGATGGCGACCCAACCGGGCCAAGGCAAGGTCGAACACCGGCTGGCTTTTGTGAGTGGCCTCACGCTGGTGGGTTGCGACGAGACCGAGTCGCGGACCAAGGCGTACACGGACCTTGCCCAAGCGGTTCGCAGCCACTGCCACCCAGGTGTCATCCGTGCCGACAACGCGGAACTGTTCAAGCGCATGGTCTACAACATTCTGGTTAGCAACGACGACGACCACCTGCGCAACCACGCCTTCATCTGGGACCCGCGCCTGGCCGGCTGGCGACTGAGCCCGCTCTATGACGTGTTGCCGCGCGCCAGCCACGCCACAGAGCGTTTCCTGCATCTGGGTGTTGGCCCTCAGGGGCGTCTGGCCACACTCGACAACGCCCTCGAGGCGCACGAGATGTTCACGCTGTCGCGCGCCACGGCCTGCAAGATGATTGCCGACGTCTGGCGCATCGTGCGGGAGTGGAAGGTCTACTTCGAAGGCTTCGGTGTGGCGGCGACGGAAATCGGCAAGGCCGCGCCGGCGTTCCGCCACATCGACGATGTTTCCACGCCGGCACTACGCAAACTGCTGTCGCAACAGCCCGCCGAACAGGACGCCTGACCCGCCTGCAGCGCTGTCATCTGGGCGGCGCCCAGCGGCCGTGGCCACTCAGGCACGGAGTCTTGTTCGACCGCATAGCGCTTCTCGCCAAGCAGGAACTACGGGAGCGTGGGCTCTGTGCGGGGCGGGAGCAGACATGCGTCGGCTGTCATTTAGGTTGATGTTCCCTGCGCGCCCTGGAACCGGCCGCCCTGAGCCCACCCGGTCTCGGTTCGTTGCCGAACCTC
>CAZUKT010000595.1:0-2889 GCA_964620975.1 uncultured Rubrivivax sp.
GGCCGCGCTGGCCGCCACTCCGTCGTTGCTGCAGGTCGGCCACGGGTTCAGGCCTTCCAGGCCGGGTCACGTTTTTGCAAGAAGGCCTGCACACCTTCACGGCCTTCGCTGCTGGCGCGGATGTCGGCAATGCGGCTTGCGGTGTCGGCGCGCAAGGCGGCCGTGATGGGCGCACCGGCGATGTCCTTGACCAACTGTTTGCAGGCCTTCACGGCCGCTGGGCCGTTGGCCACCAGCGCGGCCACGACCTCGGCCACACGGGCATCCAGCACGTCGGCAGCCACCACCTCGTGCACCAGACCCAGGGCCTGCGCCTGCGTGGCGCTGAAACGTTCTGCGGTAATGAAATAACGCCGCGCAGCCTGTTCGCCCATGGCGCGGATCACGTAGGGCGCAATGGTGGCCGGCAGCAGGCCCAGCCTGGCTTCGCTCAGGCAGAAGTGCACGCCGTCTGCCGCCACCAGCACATCACACACGGCCGCCAGCCCCACACCGCCGGCGTAGCAATCGCCCTGCACACGGCCCACCACGGGCACCGGGCACGACCAGATCGTCCACAGCATCTGCGCCAAGCCCCCAGCGTCAGCCTCGTTCTGCGCCCAGGTGTAGTCGGCCATGGCACGCATCCACGACAGATCGGCCCCTGCACAAAAGGCCTTGCCATGGCCGCCCAGCACGATGGCCCGCAGGTCGGGCTCGGTGCCCAAGGTGGCAAAGGCCGCCGTCAACTCGGCAATGACGCCGTCATTGAAAGCGTTGCGCACGTCCGGCCGGTTGAGCCAGACTTCAGCCACATGGCGGCTGGGGCGGCGGATGTCTAGCGTGGGGCCAGCCGCTGGGCTTGTGAAAGAAGTCATGGCGCAAGCGCCTCCTGCTGCAGCATGGTGACCATATCGAGCTCGGGGCACGGGCGGCCCATCGCGGTGAGCGCTGCGGTGATCTGCCCCCGGTGGTGGGACCCGTGGTTGAAGACGTGCGCCAGGGCCGCCGCAAAGGGCAGCGACACGGCCTGCCCGTTCATGCGGCAGTAGTCCAGCGTGCCCAGCAGCCGCTCACTCGGCCACAGGTCCAGCAGGGGCAACCAGCGCATGGCGCCATGGACCAGGCGCTGGTGCAACCGGGCGCGGTCGGTCTCGGCTTCGGCGTCAAGTGCAAGCGCAGGCGACGCACCCTCGGCAAAGCGGCGGAACCAGAGCTCGTGTTCACCCACCAGCAGGTGGTTGAGCGTGCCGTGAACGCTCTTGAAGAACAGGCCCACGTCGCGCCGGTAGTCGGCCTCGGGCAATGCGTCCACGTGGGCCAGCAGCGCCTGTGTGGCCCACAGGTTGTAGCGGGCCAGGGTTTGCAGGTGCTCATGCAACGGCGCGTGGCCCAGCACCTTTTGGCCGATGACACTGGCGTAACGCTTGCCTTCCCACTGCACCTGCCCCACTTCGGCAAATCCCAGCCGGCGGTACAGCGCGCGCAGTTCCGTGGCCGGCTCTGCGGTGTCCAGCGCCAGGCGTGTGTAGCCACATTTGCGGGCCCAGCGCTCGCACTCGGCCACCAACCGGCGGCCCACGCCCTGGTGTTGCATGCCGGGGTCAACGGCAAGCTGGTGGAAATGCGCCGTGTCGCGGTCGCGGAACCAGGGCGCTGCGTGCGTCCAGGGTGCGTTGGCCAAGTCGTAGGGGCCTGACACCGTGACCGTGCCCACCACCGCACCCTCGGCCTCGGCCACAAAACACTGGCCTTCGGCCGCTCGCTGGCGCGTGACTTCGGCCGTCTGCGTGGCCGCAGTGAAGTTCAAGCCCCGCGCAGCCAGCGGCGCATAGGCACGGTGCAGCAATTCAGCAATGCCCTGCAGCGAATCGTGCGGGGCCAAGGCGCGGATGTGCACGGTGGGGTTCATCAGTGCCGCCAACTGCGCAAGCCCCGCAAGTCCTCAAAGGCCTGAAAGTCGCGGTCTCGGTGCAGCAGCGCGTAGTCGCGTTCGATGCAGAAACTGGCCACCAGCACGTCGATGGGGCTGCGCACCGTGATGCCCTGGGCGCGCAGGCTGCGGTAGTGCTGTGCCGCCGCCAGCGCCACCGCCGTGCCGCCGGCATCTTCAACGCTCAGGCTTTCCATCAGGCGCCGCGCCTGGCGGTGGCTGTGCTCTTGCCTGAAGCCGCGCAGCACTTCAAACAGCACCAGGTCGGGCACCACGATGCGCACCTCACCGTGGTCCAGCAACTGCTGAAGCAGGTCCACCGCCGGGTGCTCAGCATTGTTGAAAAAGTCGATCCAGACGCTGGAATCAACGACGAGCACGGCGCTTGCCCACGGCAGGTTCCTGGGTCACCACCACGGAGGCCGTGCTTTCGGGCTGGGTCCAGTCCACCGACTCGTCGCCCTCCCACTTGAGCTTGCCGCGCCACTTGAGTATTTCGCGGTAGGCGGCCTGGCGCGCCAGCAGCTTCAGGCCCGCCTCGACCGCGTCCTTCTTGGTCTTGTACGGGCCGGCCGACATGGCTTGCGCCATCAAGTCGTCGTCGATGTCGATGTTGGTGCGCATGATGTGTAAAGAATTATTACTTCTAACACATCGTACATCACATGCGGAAAACGCCAAAACGTGGGCTCTCGGGGATGGGCGCATTCAGGCTGGCGCTCAAGCCCAGGGCCAGCACGCGGCGGGTGTCAGCGGGGTCGATGACGCCGTCGTCCCAGATGCGGGCGCTGGCGTAGTAGGGGTGCGCCTGCTGCTCAAACTGCGTCTGGATGGGTTGCTTGAAGGCGGCCTCTTGCTCGGCCGTCCACTGCCCGCCCTTGGCCTCGATGCCGTCGCGCCGCACCGTGGCCAGCACGCTGGCAGCCTGCTCGCCCCCCATCACGCTGCTGCGCGCGTTGGGCCACATCCAAAGGAAG
>CAZUKT010000596.1:0-2473 GCA_964620975.1 uncultured Rubrivivax sp.
GGGCAAGGGGTAGTGCACGATTTCGGGGTCGCGGCCGATGATGTCGCGGCACTGTTCCGCACTGACCACCGGGTTCTTGAAAAAGCTGCCGGCATTGCCGATGACAGCCGGGTCAGGCAGCTTGGCACGGCGAATGGCGCAGACCCAGTTGAACACCGTGGCGGCGTCGGGCTTGCTGACGCCGGTTTCCGCCATCTTGCGTTCCAGGTCCAGATAGCCGAGCACCGGCTGCCAGGGTTTGGGCAAGGCCAGGCGCACCCGCGTGATGACCGACTTGCCCGCCAGCCCGCCAAAACCCGTTTGCTTGAAGACACTGTCGCGGTAGCCAAAGCGGCAGGCCGCAGCGTCCAGCGTCACGGCGCGGCCGGTGACCAGGTCCACCGCGTCCAGCGCATGGAAGCGGTCTTTCAACTCCACGCCGTAGGCACCGATGTTCTGCACCGGCGCCGCGCCCACCGAGCCCGGGATCAACGCCAGGTTTTCCAGGCCCGGCCAGCCGTTTTCTATCGACCACGCCACAAGCCCATGCCAGGACTCACCGGCGCCTGCTTCCACGATCCAGGCATCGGCAGTTTCCTGCGCCAGACGCAGCCCGCGTACTTCAACCTTCAGCACCACGGCGTCCACGTCACGCGTCAGCACCAGGTTGCTGCCGCCACCCAGCACGAGCTTGGGTACAACACCGTATTGAGGGTGGTCCACCACGCGGCGCACGTCGGCGTCACTGGTGATGCGAACCAGGGTGCTGGCCACGGCGGGCAGGCCAAAGGTGTTGTGTTCACGCAAGCTGGCGCGCTGCTGAATCTGGAGGCTTGGGGCGTGGGAGGGCATGAGAGAATTTTGATCCATCCCAAAGCCCGTTCACACCACCTTGCACAAGTGCCGTCATGCCCAGCTTTGACACCGTCATCGAGCCCGATCTGGTTGAAATGCGCAACGCGGTGGAACAAGCCACCAAGGAAATCGGCACGCGCTTTGACTTCAAGGGCTCCAGCGCGGCCATCGAACTGGCCGACCGCAGCGCCAAGGACCGCGAGCTCACCCTATTTGGCGACAGTGACTTTCAACTGCAGCAGGTGCGCGACGTGCTGCTGGCCCGCCTGGCCAAACGCAGTGTGGACGTGCGTTTTCTTGATTTCACGGGCAAGCCCGTCAAACTGGGCGGCGACAAGCTCAAGCTGGCAGTGCCCGTGAAGAGCGGCATCGACGCCGAGACGGCCAAGAAGATCCAGACCGAGATCAAGGCCAGCAAGATCAAGGTGCAGGGCGCCATCCAGGGGGACTCGGTGTGCGTGACCGGCACCAAGCGCGACGACCTGCAAACCACCATGGCGCTGCTGCGCAAGGTGCTGCCCGACGTGCCACTGTCGTTCAACAACTTCAGGTCATGAAGCGGCGCGGCGCGCTGGCCGCCGCTGGCGCCTTGTTTTGGGCTGGCCCTGCCCATGCCAACCAGGTGGTGCTGGCGGGCCGCATGGGCGACAAGGCACTGCTGGTGGTCAACGGCCGGCCGCACGCACTGGCCGTGGGCGAAAGCGCAGCGGGTGTGCGCCTTGTGCGCTGGCATGAAGACCTGGCCGAAATCGACGCCGGCGCCGGTGTGGTCAAGCTGCGCATCGGTGGCGCGCCGGCACTGCTGAGCGGCACACAGCGCGCCAACACGGCCCGCGAGATCGTCATCCCTGCGGCCGGGGGTGGGCACTTCTTGGCGCAGGGCGCCATCAACGGGCAGGCCGTGCAGTTCATGGTGGACACCGGCGCCACGCTGGTGGCCCTGGGCCAAGCCGATGCCGCACGCCTGGGCGTGGATCTGAGCAGGGCCCAAACCGCCGTCACCCAAACCGCCAACGGCCCCGTGCCCACGCGTTTGGTCACCCTGACCCGGGTGCGTGTGGGCGAGATCGAACTGGCCAACGTCGGCGCCGCCGTGCTGCCCATGACCATGCCGTATGTGCTGCTGGGCAACAGCTTTTTGTCGCGCTTCCAGATGCGCCGCGACAACGACGTGATGCGGCTGGAATTGCGCTGACCGAAGCCCTTGCAGCCCTGTCCCTGCGGCGACAAGGCGTTTTCGAACGATCGTGCTAAAAACCCGGGTTGCACGCCGCGCCACAAGGAGACCGCACCACCATGGACCTGAACTTCACCCCCGAAGAGCTGGCCTTTCGGCAAGAGATACGCCAGTGGGTGGCGGCCAACCTGCCGGCTGACATCAGCCACAAGGTGCGCACCGCACTGCGCCTGAGCCGCGACGACCTGCAACGCTGGGCGCGCATCCTGGGCAAAAAGGGCTGGCTGGGCTGGGGCTGGCCGCAGCAGTTTGGCGGCCCGGGCTGGGGGGCCATCCAGAAACATCTGTTCGAAGAAGAATGCGCGCTCGCCTGCGCGCCCCGTGTGGTGCCTTTTGGCCCGGTGATGGTGGCGCCGGTGATCATGGCCTTTGGCAATGCCGAACAGCAGGCGCGCTTTCTGC
>CAZUKT010000596.1:2483-2860 GCA_964620975.1 uncultured Rubrivivax sp.
GGGTTCGGGTTGGGACCTGGCGTCCGTCAGGTGCAAGGCCGAATTTGTGAAAGACGGGCAAGGCGATAAATACATCGTCAATGGCCAAAAGGCCTGGACCACGCTGGGCCAGTACGGTGAATGGATCTTCTGCCTGGTGCGCACCAGCAGCGAAGGCAAGCCGCAGATGGGCATCAGCTTCTTGCTCATCGACATGAAGAGCCCCGGCGTCACGGTGCGGCCCATCGTGCTGATGGACGGCGAGCCCGAGGTCAACGAGGTCTTCTTCGACAACGTCGAGGTGCCCGCCGAAAACCTGATCGGCGAGGAAAACAAGGGCTGGACCTATGCCAAGCACCTGCTGAGCCACGAGCGCACCAACATCGCGGACGTGAACC
>CAZUKT010000597.1:0-2860 GCA_964620975.1 uncultured Rubrivivax sp.
TTGTAGCTGCCGTCGGGCTGCGGCTCGGCACGTGTGCGCACCTGGCTCAGGTCGCTGCCCGCGCCCGCTTCCGTCAGGTTCATCGAGCCCGTCCAGCTGCCGTCGATCATCTTGGGGATGTACTGCGCTTGCTGCTCGGCGCTGCCGGCGGTGATGATGGCTTCAATGGCACCGTCGGTCAGCAGCGGGCACAGTGCAAAACTGATGCTGGCGCTGTTGACCATCTCGCAGCACGCCGCGTGGATCAGCTTTGGCAGGCCTTGCCCGCCAAATTCAACGGGGTGCTGCAGGCCTTGCCAGCCACCCTGCGCAAACTGCTTGAAGGCGTCCTTGAAGCCCGCCGCCGTGATGACCTGCCCGTCCTTGAAGTACGACGGGTTCTTGTCACTTTCCTTGTTCAACGGGGCCACCACGCCTTCATTGAACTTGGCGCATTCCTCCAGCACAGCGGCGGCCGTGTCGTAGCCGGCGTCTTCGTAGCCGGGCAAGGTGGCCACGGCGTCAATGCCGGCCAGTTCCTTCATCACAAAGAGCATGTCTTTGACAGGCGCGCGATAGGTCATGGGGGGTCTCCAGAATGAAACCAGGGCGCCACGGAGGGCGCCCTGATGGGGCAGATTCAGCCGGCCGGCGAACCCACAGGCTGGGTCATACAAGTCACCTCAAAGGCTGTTGGTCAGCTCAGGCACCGCAGTGAAAAGGTCAGCCTCCAGGCCGTAGTCGGCCACGCTGAAAATGGGCGCTTCAGCGTCCTTGTTGATGGCCACGATGACCTTGCTGTCTTTCATGCCGGCCAGGTGCTGAATAGCGCCACTGATGCCCACCGCCACGTACAACTGCGGGGCCACGATCTTGCCCGTCTGGCCCACTTGCCAGTCATTGGGCGCGTAGCCTGCATCCACAGCGGCGCGGCTGGCGCCAAGTGCAGCGCCCAGTTTGTCGGCCAAGGGCGTCAGCAAGCTGTTGAACTGTTCGGCGCTGGCCAGTGCACGGCCACCACTGACGATGATCTTGGCAGCGGTGAGTTCCGGGCGGTCGCTCTTGGCGATTTCGCTGCCCATGAAAGTGGCGCCCGTGTTGGCGGCCACGGCCGCAACGCTTTCCACAGCAGCATTGCCACCCGTTGCGGCGGCCGCGTCAAAGCCCGTGGTTCGCACCGTGATCACTTTGATGCCGTCGGTGCTCTGCACGGTGGCGATGGCGTTGCCGGCGTAGATGGGGCGCTCGAACGTGTCGGACGACAGCACCTTGGTGGCTTCGCTTATTTGCGCCACATCCAGCAGCGCGGCCACACGCGGCGCGATGTTCTTGCCGCTTGCTGTGGCAGCAAACAGGATGTGGCTGTAAGCCGGCGCCAGCGCGACCACTTGTGCGGCCACCGTCTCGGCCAAGCCGTGGTCCAGGCCTGGCGCGTCGGCGTGCAGCACCTTGGTCACACCGGCTATCTGGGCAGCAGCGGCTGCAGCGGAAGCGGCATTGGTGCCCGCCACCAGCACATGCACGTCGCCGCCACAGGCCAGCGCCGCCGTCACGGCATTGAGGGTGGCGGCCTTGACGGACGCGTTGTCGTGTTCAGCCACGACCAGAACATTTGCGAGTGCTGCCATGTCAGATCACCTTGGCTTCGTTCTTGAGCTTGGCCACAAGCGCGGCCACGTCAGGCACCTTGATGCCAGCACCACGCTTGGGCGGCTCGCTGACCTTCAGGGTCTTGATGCGCGGGGCCACATCCACACCCAGGTCGGAGGGTTTGAGCACCTCCAGCGGTTTCTTTTTGGCCTTCATGATGTTGGGCAGCGTCACGTAACGCGGCTCGTTCAGGCGCAGGTCGGTGGTAATGACCGCTGGCAGTTTGAGCTGCAGCGTTTCCATGCCACCGTCCACTTCGCGTGTGACCGTGGCCACGCCACCCGCTACCTCGATCTTGGACACGCAGGTGGCCTGCGGCAAGCCGGCCAGTGCGGCAAGCATCTGTCCCGTTTGGTTGCAGTCGTCGTCAATGGCCTGTTTGCCCAGGATCATCAAACCCGGCTGCTCCTTGTCGACCAGCGCCTTCAGGAGTTTGGCCACCGCCAGGGGTTGCAGTTCATCGGCACATTCAACCAGGATGGCGCGGTCAGCCCCAATGGCCATGGCCGTGCGCAGGGTTTCCTGGCACTGCGTGACACCGCAGGACACGGCCACGATTTCTGTGACCACGCCTTTTTCCTTCAGGCGCACTGCCTCTTCAACGGCGATTTCGTCAAAGGGGTTCATGCTCATCTTGACGTTGGCGATGTCCACACCGGTGCCGTCGCTCTTGACCCGCACCTTGACGTTGTAGTCCACCACCCGTTTCACGGGAACCAGCACCTTCATGAATGACGCTCCTGCGCTTGGATTGACGTTTACGTTAATCGCGCATTCTAGGGGCGCAGACATGCGCTGCGGCCCTTGCGGCACGGAAAATAGAACGACCGTTCTATTTTTTCCTCAGGTCACACCGTGCGGCGGGGTGGTTGGCGTGTGGTGCCCAGAACGGGACTCGAACCCGTATGCCCTGCAAGGGGCCGCGGATTTTAAGTCCGCTGCGTCTACCGATTTCGCCATCCGGGCGCGCGGCGCATTATGGGCTGGTGCCAACAGGCACCGACATGGGCACCGTGCTGGGAAAGTGATGGCGTCGACTTGGAGGCGCGACCCGGAGTCGAACCGGGCTAGACGGATTTGCAATCCGTTGCATAACCGCTTTGCTACCGCGCCTGGGTCATGCTTAACCAAAAAAGGGAAGCCCGGGCTTCCCTTTGAGGCCAGACTCGACGTCTGGAATTTGGAGCGGGAAACGAGGCTCGAACTCGCGACCTCAACCTTGGCAAGGTTG
>CAZUKT010000598.1:0-900 GCA_964620975.1 uncultured Rubrivivax sp.
GTCATCCACTGCACCGCGCCGTTGGTCAGCAGGCCCTCGTTCCCGGCGGAGTCGCGGTGGCGCATGCGGCCCTGCAGCATGTAGGTCACGGTCTCGAAGCCGCGGTGCGGGTGGTCGGGGAAGCCGCCGATGTAGTCACCGGGGTTGTCGGTGCCAAAGGCGTCGAGCATGAGGAAGGGGTCGAGCCGGCGCTGCAGGTCTTGGGTCAGCACACGCACCAGCTTGACGCCCGCGCCGTCGCTGGTGGCCTGGCCTTGAACCAGTCGTTCAACACTGCGGGGGTGGGCAAGGGGTGTCGGTGCGGTGGTGGTGTTCATGCGGGCAATGTAGCCCCGCCCAGGCGCGCCAGCATTGCACGGGCTTGCACGCGGCGTTCAACATCGGCGGTGATAACCTGCGCCGCCCTGGCATGGAGAGCAAGACGATGAAAGCCATCTGGAAAGGCACGGTCGTGGCCGAAAGCAACGACACCGTGGTGGTGGAAGGCAACCACTACTTCCCCGCTGAGGCCGTCAAGCGTGAATTTCTGTTGCCCAGCAACACCAAGACCATGTGCTCCTGGAAGGGGCAGGCCAGCTATCACACGCTGTTCGTCAACGGCGACGCCAACCCCGACGCCGTGTGGGTGTACCCCGAGCCCAAGGAAGGCGCCACCCAGATCGCCGGGCACTATGCGTTCTGGAAGGGCGTGCAAGTCACCGAGTAGGGCCAGGGCGGTGGCGTCCATGAGCGCGCCACACAGGCGCCGGCTGCGCGAGCTGTGGCGGTCGGCCGGATGGCCCTGCCATGACGGCCTGGAACTGGACCTGTTGGCTGCCGGCGCGTTAAGCCGGCACTGGGACGAACAGGGCCGCGAAACGCTGCGGGTCACCGATGCCGGCCTGGCGCTGCTGGCGCAAA
>CAZUKT010000598.1:910-2848 GCA_964620975.1 uncultured Rubrivivax sp.
GTTTGACACGCACGAGGCGCTGGTGGGCAAGGTGGCGCTGCAGATGCAGCGCGCTGGCCGTGTGGTGTGGCGCGGCCTGAGCCTGCGCGCCCAGCGTGTGGCCGAAGACGGCAGCACCGCCTGGTGCGTGGCCATGCCCGATGTCTTTTCCATCCGCCACACCACAGTCGAGGACTACACCGAACCCGTGGTGCACGAGATCAAGGTCACACGCGCCGACTTGTTGTCAGACCTGCGCAATGTCGACAAAGGCGCGGCCTATCTGGCCATGGCCAGCCAGTGCTGGTACGTGCTGCGGCGCGGTATTGCGCTGCCTGACGAAGTGCCATCAGCTTTTGGGGTGATGTGGGCCGACGACGCTGGCCTGGAGGTTGCGCGCGCAGCGCCACGGCGTGCGATGCGCTTGCCGTTTGCAGTGTGGATGGCGCTGGCGCGCGCCGACGCCGAACGCGGCTCCGAAGATGGCGTGCAGGGCCTGCTGGGCGATGTGCCCCTGCATGGGCTCTAGGAGGCTGTCGGGCTGTGGGTCGGGCAGGCCCGACCCAAAGCCCGACAGCCTCCTAGCAGCGCCACGGCCTGCTTATGATCGCCGCCATGCATAACGCCCGTATTGGTGCGGCACCACGCCCCGTGTGCTGCGCATGATCGCCTGGCTGTCGCGGCTGCTGGGTGGGGCTGGTGCGCCGGCGTCGGCGCCCGCTCCGCAAGCAGCGCGGCGGGCCGGCACCGCCGCCGCAGTGTCTGCGGCGGCAGGCGCCACGCAGGCGGCCGAGACGTCCGCCAGCTTTGGCCAGCGGCGGCCGCTGGTGGGCCGATCGGGTGCGGTGGATGGTTTTGAACTGCGACTGCCGCAGTTGCTGGAGCAGCGTCTGGCGGCATCGGGGGGCACCGCCGCCACGGCCCACCACCTTGCGCTGCTGGCGTCTGCGCGCCAGGTCCAGCAGACGGGCCGTGTGGCCTTGATGGCCATGCCTGGCGAATTGCTGTGCCGCCCCGGCCTGGCCGAGAGGGTGAGCACGGGCACTCTGCTCTTGCCTGTGGGCCAGCCACTGGACGCGGCGACAGCCAAGGCTTTGCGGCAGCAGGGTGTGCGCCTGGGCGTGCCCGATGGGCCACCAAGCCTGGCGCCAGCGGCCGACTTTGTGGTCTTGCGCGCTTCCGCCGGCGGGCTCGACACCTTGCTGCTTTCAGCCCAACGCTGGCACGAGGCGCGGCCCCGGCTGCCGCTGGTGGCCCTGGGCCTTGAAAGCATCGACGACGCCGAACGTGCGCTGGCGGCGGGCGTGACCTGGGCCAGTGGGCGCTTTGATGGCCGGCCGCCAGGTGCGGCGCACGCGCGGCCATTGCAGTCCGCCGCCCACCGTATCTGCGCACTGCTCAATGACCTGGCGCTGGACCGCGACACCGGTGTCGTGGCAGACGCCGTGCGGGCCGACGTGGCGCTGTCGTACCGGCTTTTGCGCTACGCCAACAGCCCCGCCATAGGGCTTTCGCGTGGGGTGGAGACCGTGGCTGACGCCATCACGCTGCTGGGCCGCGTTGAGCTTGGGCGGTGGTTGTCGGTGATGTTGCTGTCGGCCGCCTCGGGCCGGCAGGCGTCGGCCGCGGTGCAGGAAGACGCCCTGGCGCGCGGCCGCTTGCTGGAACTGCTGGGCCGCCAGCGGCATGTGGACCACGCCGAGCGGCTCTTTACGCTGGGCCTGATGTCGCGCCTGCACCTGCTGCTGCAAATGCCGCTGGCGGCGGCGCTGGAGCCGCTGCGTTTGTCAGACGACGTGCGCCAGGCCTTGCTGCACCGGCAAGGCCCGTGGGCTGGCTACCTGGCATTGGCCGATGAGATCGAAGGTGACGACGAAGAACGCTTTGGCGCCCTGTGCGCGCCGTGGGGTGGCATCGAGGCCGTGCTGGCGGTGGCCGGGCAGGCCTGGGGCTGGGCCG
>CAZUKT010000599.1:0-2838 GCA_964620975.1 uncultured Rubrivivax sp.
CGTTCACGCCGCCCGCAGCGCGGTGCACGCAGTAACGCAACTGACCCGTTTGGCCGCATTGCTGGCTGGCTGGCGTGAAGTTCAACGCTTGATCGCCCCCTCATAGGCGCAATTTCAGGAGGGTGGGACCCTCTACGGCGCCGGCACGGCGCTGGCGCCAAGCTGACGCAAGGGCTTGGGCAGCGCGTGCAATGGCGGGCAAAAGGCAGCTTCCAAGCACAAGCGCCGCCGTCTGGCGACCCCCCGGCACGCGTGGTCAACAAAAGCCGTCGTCTTTGTACGATCCACGGTATGGACCGCAGCGCCGAAGACTTCCAGGACACCTACCCACTGGGGGCCGATTCGCGCCTGGACACTTTGGCCGAGCCCGAGTCACCAGACTTGCCAGCCGTGGACGCCCCGCGCACCCGTGCGGTGCCGTCAAGCCTGCAATTCCTGCGTGACCTGTTCACCTACCGATTTGGCTGAACGGCCGCGCCGCTGAAGAGTTCAGCCACTTCGCACCACTGTGCCTGCGGGTCGGCGCCCAGGCGCAGCAGCGTGGCGTCCAGCGCCGCCCAGTGGGCTTCGGTGGTCATCTGGTAAGAGTGGCCCCAGAAGTAGAAAACGCCACAGGTGCGTGCCTGTGCGTAGCGCTGCCAGAAATCGGCCGCCTGAAAGTGGCAGTTGGGGTGCAGCGCCATTGCACGGGCCACCGGCCAGGCCTGCGCCACGGCCTGCGTGGTGCGTGCGTACAGGTGGCCGGCATGGCGCACGGCGTCTTCCACGGCCGGGCTGGTACTGCCAAAGGGGTACACAAAACCGGCCACCGGCTGGCCAAAAAAGTCCTGCAGACGGCGGCGCCCGTCGGCCACCTCCAGTTGCAGGTCGGCCGCTGCCAAGCTGTCCAGGTGGGGGTGGGTGAGGCTGTGGTTGGCAATGGCAAACCCGGCGTAGACGGGCTTCATCTCGCGCCAACCCAGCCGCCACACCGGCGTGCCCTGGTAGACCCAGCCCGGCTGGCGCTCTTGGGCGTACAGGCCCGCGTTGAGGTTGAAGGTGGCCTTGGCGCCGTGGCGGCGCAGCAGATCGGTCAGCCGCGCGTCGGTGGTGACGCCGTCGTCCCAGCATTGCACCAGTTTCATGCGTGGCCGCCTCTCGTCAATACATCAGTGCGTCAGTGCGCAAGCACGTCAACGCATCAGCGCTTTGCGGATGCGCGCAATGGTTTGCTCCACCGGCGCCTTCATCGACACCTCCAGACCGAGGCTGCGTGCGATGGCGTTTACACGCGCCGGGTTCAGCGGTATGCCACCGGCGTCCACCGCACGGATCAGGTCCTGCGCACGCTGCAGGTCTGACGGTGGCAGCAGCGGCGGCCGCCACCACGCGCGGAGCCAGTGCGGCCAGCGCAGCCACTGCAGCGGCTTGGTGGGTTGCGGGGGCTTCAAGGCAGGTGGGTGGGGCAGGCCGACAAGCTGCCTAGGTTACCTTGCCTGTGTGGCGGGCCAGCGCCGGCCAAAACCGTAGGCCGCATCCGCAGCCTGCATCTTCAGGGGCGCTGCGGCCGCGCTGCCAGGGCGGCCTGGGCGGCGTCGGGGTGGGCTTCTATCAGCTGCACCATGTCGGCATAACCCCGGCTGCGCGCCAGGGCCAGCGGGGTGCGGCCGCTGCGGTCGGCCAGCCGCGTGCTGGCGCCGGCTTGCAGCAGTGCACGCAGCGTGGCCTGGTGGCGCGGGCCGCCGTCGCCCAGCACGATGGCCTCGATCACTGCCGTCCAGTGCAGGTTGTTGACGTGGTCCAGCGGCGCGCCGGCCGCTATCAGCTGCCGCACCACACCGTCGTGCCCCAGGTGTGCGGCGGCAATGAGCGCGGTGCCGTCGTAGCGGCTGGTGGTGAGCCTGGCGCTGGCACCCAGGGCCAGCAGCGTGCGCAGGGTTTCTTCGTCGTCGGCCACGGCGGCAATGGTGACGGCGTCGTAGCGGTCGTCTTCCAGCGCGCCCAGGTCGGCGCCGGCGCGCGCCAGGCGACGCAGCACTTCGCGCTGGCGGGCAAAGGCGGCCACGTGCACGGCGGTGCGGCCGTGGGCGTCGCGGGCGTTGATGGTGGCGGCGTCGGGCCGGGCCGCCAGCAGCTTGTCCAGCGCGGCCAGGTCACCCCGGTGCGCTGCCGCGTGCAGGCCGGCATAACGCGCCACCTGCTCAGCGCCAGGCGCCACCTGGGCTGTGGCCGGCAGCGCCGTGGCGGCCAGCGCCGCCGCCAGCGGCAGGGCCATCACCGACAACAGCGCACGCCGCTTCACTTGAGTTGGTCCTTGACCTTGTCCAGGCCGGCCATCGCACATTGCTCGTCAAGGTGGCCGCCGGGTGCGCCGCCCACGCCCACGGCGCCTATCACTTCATTGCCCACCTTGATGGGCACGCCACCGCCCAGCAGCAGAAAGCCCGGCATGTGGACGAGATTGGCGGCGGCAGGGTTCTTCTGCGCGCCTTCCATCATGGCCAGCGTGGTGTTCTTGGCCGACGCCGACGTGTAGGCCTTGGCCTGGCTGCTGGAAAGCGAGTGCGGGCCGGCGTTGTCGGCACGCTGCAAGGCACGCAGGCTGCCGGCGCGGTCCACCACGGCGGCGGCCACGGCGTAACCCTTGGCGGCGCAGTCGGCCACGGTGGCGGCGGCAATCTGGTTGGCCAGTTCCAGCGACATGTTGCGTTCGGTGCGCACGGCCTGGGCCTGGGCGAGGCCGGTGCTGGCCAGTGCCAGCAGGGCTGCGGCAACGGCGGTGGTGTGGCGGACAAGGTGTTTCATGCAGAAGCTCCATCGGGTGGGGTTGGGATGGCTGCACTGTAAAAACCGGCCACG
>CAZUKT010000600.1:0-2836 GCA_964620975.1 uncultured Rubrivivax sp.
GCGGCCACACCGCGGCTGCGCACCAGCACGCGCCAGTCGTCTGTGCCCGCCACGGTGACAAGCAGGTGCCGGTCCAGCGCGGCCAGGGCGCGCGCCGGTTGGTCGTAGGCCTGCTGCAGGTGCTCGTCGGCGTCGGCCCACAGCGGGGCCCCGCTGGCCGCGTAGTCATGCGGGGGCGCGGCCCAGGCCAGGCCGGCACCGCACAGCACCACCACGCACGCATTGCGCAGGCCGGGGCACAGCGGCCGGCGGGCGGGCGTCATGCCGGTTGGCCCAGGGCCGTGGGCCCGGGCAGGTGGGTCAGGTCAGCGCGGCCGCTGCGCCAGGCCTGCTCCAGGTCGGTGGGTGCGGGATGGGTGCGCACACTCTCGTCGGACACCATCGACCGCACGCCGTAAGCGCGGTTGCGGCCGTGGGCCTTGGCCAGGTACATGGCGGTGTCCACCAGGTCCACGGCGCGCTCCCAGGCCAGCGCCTGCCGCGCTGGCAGCATGGGGAACGTGGCAAAACCAATCGACGCCGTGACGGCGATGCGCTCGTCGCCATGCACCACCGGAGCGCCGCCTATGGCGCCCAGCAGCCGCTGCGCCAGGCCCAGCACCTGCTCAGGCGGCATGTCGCGCACCAGCACCAGAAACTCTTCACCGCCCCAGCGCACGGTAAGGTCTTCTTGCCGCAGCAAGGTGCGCAGCCGCGCCGACAAGTCCACCAGCACGGCGTCGCCGGCGGCATGGCCATGGCGGTCATTGATGCGCTTGAAGTGGTCGATGTCAATCAGCAGCAGCGAGCCTTCAAGCCCGGCCGCCCCTTTGTCGGCCATCTCGTGCATCACGCGTGCAAAGTGCCGCCGGTTGGACAGGCCGGTGAGCGGGTCACGGTCGCCAGCCACCGCAAGTTGCTCGTTGGTGCTGCTGAGTTGCGCGTTGCTGTGGCGCATGCGGCGCAACAGCAGGCCCCCCAGCGCCAGCGTCAACATGCCGGCGGTCAGGCCCAGGGCCCAAAGGCTTTGCTGCAGGTTGTGGCCCAGCAGTTGTTCTTCCTTGAGCTTGTTTTCAGTGTGGCGCAGCGCCATTTCGCGCTGGCGCTGCTCGGCTTCAAAACCTTCTTGCAGTTCCAGCACGGCGCGTTGCTGCTGGCGCTGAAACACCTCGTCCGACAGACGGCGGTGCTCGCTGAGCGCTGCCCAGGCCTCTTTCAGGTGGCCGGTTTTTTCCAGTGCCAGGCCCAGCTCCTGCTGCATGTCGGCCATCTCGGGCAGGCCACCCAAGCGTTCTTCCAGCACCAGCGCCTGGCGCACACGCTGCATGCCTTGCACGTGCTGGCCCAGGTGAATTTGGGCCAGGCCGGCGTTGGTCAGGGCCACCGACTCGCTGGTCACGTCGTGCAACTCACGCGCCAGCGGCAGCGCTTGCAGCGACAAACGCAGCGCCGTGGCGTGGTCACCGCGCTTCAGGTAGAAATCGGCCAAGTTGGCGGTGCCCAGCACTTCGAGCTGCCTGGAGCCGCCCTCGCGCGCCAGGTCAATGGCGGCATGGGCAGTGCGCAGTTCGTCGTCCTCGCGGCCCAGCGCGGCGTAGAGGATGGAATCGGTGGTCATGGCGCTGCTCAGGGCCAGCAGGTCGCCAGCTTGCAGCGCCAGGGCGGCGGCTTCCTTGTTGACGGCCAACGCACGCTCGGCGTTTTTGGCCCGGTAAAGCGCGTAAGCCAGGGAGCTGCGTTGTTCGGCACGCAGCCACAGCGGCGCGCTTCGGTCGGCCAGGGTGACGCTTTCTTGCAGCAGGGCCAAGGCCTCGTCGAGCTTGCCCAGGCTTTGCTTGACACCGGCCTGGGCGTCCAGAAAACGCAGCCGCATGCGGGGTGGCGCGTCGCCGGGCAGCCAGTTCAGGGCCTCGGTCAACTGGCGGTCGGCACGGCCCATGAGGCCCTGCCTGGCCTCGGCACGGGCGCGCAGCAAACCTGCGGCGGCAATGGCTGCGGGCAGGTGCTCGGTGCTGCCCATCTTGTCCAGTTGTTCGGCCGTCTCGGCCACGGCTGGCTCGTTGCGCATGCCTGCCAAGAGGCCCCCGCGCAGAACCAGCGCCAGCACGCGTTCATGGCCCTGGGTGGCCGGCAGCAACTGCTCCAGCGCACGCAGCGCTTCTTCGGGGCGGCCTCGCAACCGGCGTTCGATTTCGTCCACGGCGCCGTCGGCTGCGCCTGCCAGCGGGCAAAGCGCCAGCCAGAGCACAGCCGCCAGCCACCCAGTGCGGACGGACCGAAGACGGTTCATGGGGGTATTTTCGGCCGTTTCGCGGCAGGCTTAACCCGGTCTGGAGGACAGGGCCGCCACAATGTCGTGCGTTTGACCCCGGAGGAAACCCATGAAAACCCGAGCAGCCGTGGCCTGGAAGGCCGGCGCCCCGCTGACCATCGAAACCGTCGACCTGGACGGCCCGCGTGCCGGCGAAGTGCTGGTGGAGATCAAAGCCACCGGCATCTGCCACACCGACCACTACACGCTCAGCGGCGCTGACCCCGAAGGGCTGTTCCCTGCCATCCTGGGCCACGAAGGCGCGGGCGTGGTGGTGGACGTGGGCCCGGGCGTGACCACGCTGCAACGGGACGACCATGTCATCCCGCTGTACACACCCGAATGCCGGGGCTGCAAGTTCTGCCTCAGCCGCAAGACCAACCTGTGCCAGCTGATACGCGGCACCCAGGGCAAGGGCCTGATGCCCGACGCCACGTCACGTTTCAGCATGAACGGCAAGCCCATCCTGCACTACATGGGCACCAGCACCTTCAGCAACTATGTGGTGGTGCCCGAGATCGCGCTGGCCAAGATCCGCAAGGACGC
>CAZUKT010000601.1:0-2808 GCA_964620975.1 uncultured Rubrivivax sp.
CGGTGGCGCAAACCGGCGGCGCCCCTCGCGGCACTGTGGGCGCGCAGTGGGCAAGACGCGTTCTCGGTGTCCACCGGCGAACTGCGCGACGAGACCCGCCTGATGGGCTGGTGGTTCAAGGCCGACGCAAACAGGTAGCGGCCCGTTCTGCTATGCAGGACTGAATGAAAAAGGCCTTCTTGCAAACTGGCAAGAAGGCCCCCTGATTCACAAACCCCAGCGCGCTGCGCCGGGGCCTGAAACCCATGTCGCGTTAGAACTTCATCTGCACGCGGAAGTAAGCCTGCATGCCGTAGGCGTCGTACAGGTTGTAGTTGAACGGCTTGGAACCGTCGCTGACCAGCTCAGGCTGCTTGCCACCGGCGTTGATGGCACCGACCATGATGCGGGCACCCTTGATCGGGGTGTTGTAGCCAATCTGCACGTCATGGGTGACGTACTGCTTGACGTTGCCGATGGTGTCGTCACCGTTCTTGCCAATCACGTTGATGTTCCAGGTGGCATCAACCGGGCCCATGCTCCACTTGGTGCCCAGCGTGGCGCGGTCCTTGGGCGCCCCAAAGAAGCCGTTGGTGTCGGCACCGTCAAGCGTGTCGGTCAACACATGCGACCAAGCGAACTCATGACGCAGCTTGCCGAAACCACCCAAGGAATAACCCACCGACACGCCAAAGTCGATACCGCTCTTCTTCAGCAGGCCTTCGTTGGTGGAGCCACGCACGATCTGCTGAATGGCGCCCGTGACCGGGTCACGCTTGATGGACAGGCCGGCGGGGACGGCACGGGGATCGTCGCCGTTGTCACGGTCGATGATGTCCTGGGCGCTGACGTTGGAAATGACACCGTCAATCTCGGTGTTCCAGTAGTCAAGCTTGAGCGTGATGTCGCTCGTCACGTCCCAAGCGCCACCCAAGGAGAACTGGGTGGATTTTTCCGACGTCAGGGCCGGGTTGGAAATGACCAGGCCGTTGATCTGGAACGGGGGCTTGTCGTCGGCGCATTCAAGTGCCGTGAAACCGCCGTCGGCCAAGCAGTGACGCAGGTCAACAGCGTCGTCAGCCGAGGACGCGGGCTTGGCAGTCAGCTGCGGCAGCGTGGGCGCCGAGAAGCCCTTGCCCGCCGATGCGCGCAGCGTGATGCTCTTGGTGGGCTGGTAGCGTACGGACACCTTGGGCGAGAAGTCATCGCCGTAGTCCGAGTACTTTTCGTAGCGTGCGGCAAGGGTGGCTTCGAAGCCCTTGAAGATGGGCATCACGAGTTCGGCGCTGGCGGCGCTGACCGTGCGCTTGCCACCGGCCGAGTTGCCGGCGCTGCCAAGCACCACACCCGACTCTGACAGCGAGTCATAGATGTCTTCGTAGAATTCCTTGCGCTGCTCAACACCAAAGAACAACTGCGCTGCGCCACCGCTGAGCTTGAACAGCTCAACCGTTGCGTTGGCGAAGATTTCTGTCGAATTGAAGCTGGCGTCGCGGCCCACCGTGGCCGTGAAGGACTGCAGTGTGGCTGCGGAGGCACCGAACGGGTTAAAAACGCTATAGCGCCCTTCCGAGATGGCCAAGCGTGCCAGCGTTTCAATGACGTAGCCGCGGCCGACTTCCACGTACTTGGAATCCGACTTGCGGGTGCCAACTTCGACGTCAGCACCAAACAGACGGCCCGTGAAACCCAATTGCACGTCAGCCAGGTTGGTGGTGGTGGTGGTGTCGCGGTTGCCGCCTGCCGCGAAGCGGTGAGCGACATACACCGTTTCGTTGGCGAGGATGCCGTTGGCCGGAACGCGCGGGGGGATCACGCCTTGGGCATTGGCATCAGCCGCAGTGCCGGGTCGGGCGCGGTAGCTGAGATCCGGATACGCCGAGTGCCACGGGTGCGCGGGGCTGCCCGGCTCGATCTTGATGTCGCCCGGCACCGGTGCGTAGCGGCCGAAGCTGCCCACGCGGCTCAGCGACGTGGACATGTAAGCGCTCCAGTCGTCGCTGATCTTCAGGTCACCGCGCGCAAACAGTGCGCTGGTGTCCAGAGCCGCTTCGTCGGCAGCGACCAGGTTGAAGTTGTAGCGGCAACGGTTGGTCGTGTAGAAGCCGGGGCCTGAGCAAGCATTGGCACCAGGGACTGCACGAATGACGGAGCCGCCACTGCCGAAGCCGGGGTCGCGGGCATAGTTGTTGGCGTAGGTGGAAGCACCCACCGCAGCGCCCCACGGGTAGTCACGGACAAAGATGATGCCGCGTGTGGTCTTGGACGCGCCCAGCAGCAAGCGGGCCTTGTCGGTGGTGAAGCCCAGCATGGCCGAGGCTTCAGTGCGGTCGCCGCCCTTGACGTCGGGCTTGGTCTCGCCGTACATCATGGCAAGACCGTTGAAGTCCTTGCGCAGAATGACGTTGATGACGCCGCCGATGGCGTCAGAGCCGTACACGGCAGAGGCGCCGTCGGTCAGGATTTCGATGCGCTCAACGGCAGCCATCGGGATGGAGTTCATGTCCACCGAGTCGCCCACGATGGGGGACTTGGCAATGCGGCGCCTCAAGCTCTTCGCGGCTGACAGAGATGATGGGCAGTGAGCCTTCGGCGGCGGCACGCTTGATGCGCGAGCCCGTCACTTCAACCGATTGCGTGGTCTGCGCAAACGAGGGCAGTGCCGTAAAGGCCACTGCGCCACCGAGTGCCACCAGTGCGGCTGTGCAAAGCTTTGATTTTCTGAACATGAACACTCCTGCGTAGCGGAACTGGGCCAAGAACCACTCGCTGCCCCGCTGTGATCAGGCCAGACGGCGGTTTGTCCACGCATGGCCGTCCCCTAGTCAA
>CAZUKT010000602.1:0-2805 GCA_964620975.1 uncultured Rubrivivax sp.
GCACACGGTACTTGCCGGCAAATTCCACCGAGCGTATCTGCAGCACCTTGCTGCCCAGGCTGGCCATTTCCAGCATCTCTTCAAAACTGATGCTGGCCAGGCGGCGCGCCTCGGGCACGATGCGTGGGTCGGTGGTGTAGACGCCGTCCACGTCGGTGTAGATCTGGCATTCATCGGCCTTGAGCGCGGCGGCCACGGCCACGGCGCTGGTGTCACTGCCCCCGCGCCCGAGCGTGGTGACGTTGCCCTGCGGGTCAATGCCCTGGAAGCCGGTGATGATGACCACCTTGCCGGCGGCCAGGTCGGCGCGCACGCGGGTGTCGTCGATGCTGCTGATGCGGGCCTTGCTGAAACTTGAATCGGTCTGTATGGCCACTTGCCAGCCGCCGTAGCTGACCGCCGGCACGCCCTGCGCCTGCAGCGCCAGTGCCAGAAGGCCCACCGACACCTGCTCGCCGGTGGCGGCAATGGCATCCAGCTCGCGCAGCGCTTCGGCGCTGCTGGCCTGGTGCACGTCTGGCATCAACTCCTTGGCCAGGCCCAGCAGGCGGTTGGTTTCGCCCGACATGGCCGAAGGCACCACCACCAGCTGGTGGCCCGCACGCACCCACTTGGCCACGCGTTGCGCCACGCTGCGGATGCGCTCGGTAGACCCCATCGAGGTGCCACCGTATTTGTGAACGATCAATGCCATGAATGCTGCAGCCTCTAGCAGGCGCCTTTTGTTGGCGTCAGGTGCTGGCGGCCCGTGCTTTTGCGGCAGACCGCCGTGTCACACGGCGGCATTTGCTGCCGTGCACAAAGCCGGCAATTCTAGCCGGCGCGCTGACGTCGGCCTGTCGCCTGGCCACCCTGTGCGGGCCCGGCTCAGGGGGTATCGGGCACCCAGCTGACCCGCAATTGCGGCTCGCCTGGCGCGGCCTGCAGCCGGCCACACACGCCCAGGCCAGGCACATAAAGCAGCCGGCCGTCGGCCGTGTAGAGCAGCGGCCCCTCGCGCTGCCAGGCTGGCACACCCAAGGCCTGGAATTGCTTTTTCAGGCTGCGTGCGGCGGCACGTGGTGCCAGGCTCAGGCGCTCACCGCCCTGGCGCCCGGCCGTGGTCACACCACGCAGCAGCTCGGGCGCAACACCAGCGCTGTCCGCGGGCGTCACCACCCATTGGCCGCCCCACTCGGGCAATGGCAGTTCAACGGGCTGGCTCAGGTCAAGCACATGCTGACTTGCCGGTGTGGCTTGCCGTGCAGCGCCTTGCGCCGACACCGGCACCGCACGCAGCAGACCCCGGTGCAAACGCAATTGCAGTGGCCCCGCAGGCCACTGTGCAGACCTGGCTGCGGGCAGTTCGGTGGCCAGCCGTGACACCAGGCTTTCGGGCACGCCATCGGCCAATTCACGCGCCAGCCAAGCGCGCAGCACGTTGCGGCGGCGGCCCGGCGGCAGTGCCAGCCATGGCGGCACACAAAGGGCCTGCTGCGGCGCCACGGCCGGCAGGTCCAGGCTGGCCACCTCGGTGGCCAGCCACAGCGCTTCCTGGGCACGCTGCGCGGCGGCAGCCAATGTGGTTTCGGCATCGGCAAAGGCCTGATGCAAGGCCGGCCACACCTGCAGGCGCAGCCGGCTGCGCGCAAAACGCGGGTCGGCATTGCTGGCGTCGTCAACATGGCGCAGGCGGTGGCGGTGCACGTAGGCGTCTATGGCTTCGCGCGGCAGGTGCAGCCACGGGCGCGCCCACGTGATGCCGCCGCGCAGGGCCCATGGCGGCATGGCAGCCAAGCCCGCCGGGCCGGCACCGCGCAGCGCCTGCAACAGCCAGGTCTCGGCCTGGTCACGCCGGTGGTGGGCCAACAGCACCAGGTTGCAGCCCGCAGCCTGGGCCATGGCAGCAAGCGCCAGGTAGCGTTCTTTGCGGGCCCATGCCTCGACACTGTCGCCCGGCGCCGGCTGGCCCTGCAGCCGGCAGGCGGCAAAGCCCGCGCCCCACCGTCGCGCCTGGGTGCGCACCTGGCCCTGCCAGGCGTCGGCGTGTGGCATGAGGCCGTGGTGCACGTGCAAAGCCACAACCTCCACACCCAGAGCCAGCGCCTGACGCTGCGTGCAATGCAGCAGCGCGGTGGAGTCGCGCCCGCCGCTGGTGGCCACGGCCACACGCAGCTTGGCCACGGTAGCGCCTTGGCCCGCCTCAGCGGTCCTTGGTGTCGGTGAAGCGGCCGTAGGCGCGCAGCCGCTCGTAACGGCGCTGCAGCAATTCCTTGGGCTTGAGGTCTGCGCTCTGGCGCAGCGCGTCGGCCAGGGCGCGCTTGAGTTGCGCGGCCATCCACGGCATGTCGCGGTGGGCGCCGCCCACGGGCTCGCTGACGATCTTGTCGACAACACCCAGCGCCTTGAGCCGGTGCGCGGTGATGCCCAGCGCCTCGGCCGCTTCAGGTGCGCGCTCGGAGGTCTTCCACAAGATGGACGCACAGCCCTCGGGCGAAATCACCGAATACACGCTGAACTGCAGCATCAGCACCTGGTCGGCCACGCTGATGGCCAGCGCGCCGCCCGAACCGCCTTCACCGATGATGGTGCTGACAATGGGCACTTCAAGTTGCGCCATTTCGTAGATGTTGCGGCCAATGGCTTCAGACTGCCCGCGCTCTTCGGCCCCGATGCCCGGGTAGGCGCCGGGTGTGTCCACGAAGGTAAAGACAGGCAGGCCAAACTTTTCAGCCAGCTTCATCAGGCGCAGTGCCTTGCGGTAGCCCTCGGGCCGGCTCATGCCAAAGTTGCGCAGCGTGCGCTCCTTGGTGTCGCGGCCCTTCT
>CAZUKT010000603.1:0-2567 GCA_964620975.1 uncultured Rubrivivax sp.
AACCAGTTCCAGGCCGCAGGCGGCCCCGGCTACGTGCTGCGCGAGCTGCTGCAAAGCGGGGCCATGCACGCCGACGTGGTCACCGTCAGCCCGCGTGGCCTGCAGGCCTACACCGAGCTGCCGTCCAGCGCCAGTGGCGCGCTGCGCTGGTCGGCCTTGCCGGCCGACAGCGGCGATGCATCGGTGTTGCGCCCGGCGGTGCGGCCTTTTTCTGCAAGCGGTGGCCTCAAGCTGCTGCAAGGCAACCTGGGCCGCAGCGTCATCAAGACCTCGGCCGTGCCGGACGACCGCCACATCGTGCAGGCACCGGCGCGGGTGTTTGATTCACAAGAAGCGCTGCTGGCCGCGTTCAACGCCGGAGAGCTGGAGCGTGACGTGGTGGCCGTGGTGCGCTTCCAGGGCCCGCAGGCCAACGGCATGCCCGAGCTGCACAAGCTCACGCCGCCGCTGGCGGTGTTGCAGGGCAAGGGCTACAAGGTGGCGCTGGTGACCGATGGCCGCATGAGCGGCGCCAGCGGCAAGGTGCCCGCTGCCATCCACGTCAGCCCCGAAGCCCTGGCCGGCGGCCCGCTGGCCAAGCTGCGCGACGGCGACATCATCCGCATGGACGCCGTGGCCGGCACGCTGCAGGCCCTGGTGGACAACAACACCTGGGCCGCGCGCGAGGCGGTCACCTGGTCAGCCGAACAAGCCGAGGTGCACGCTTTTGACCTGGGCCGCGAACTCTTTGCCGGCATGCGGCGCAACGTCAGCAGCGCTGAACAGGGCGCCGTGACGTGGCTGTGAGCCGTTTCCCACTTCAGAGGTCTCCATCATGAACAACACCCTTGAACTGGCCGGCCACGGCCCCGTGATTCCGGTCATCGTGCTGCAGCGTGTGCAAGACGCGGTGCCGCTGGCGCAGGCCCTGGTGGCCGGCGGCGTGCGTGTGCTGGAAGTGACGATGCGCACCCCGGTGGCGCTGCAGTGCATTGAAGCCATTGCGCGCGCCGTGCCCGAAGCCATCGTCGGCGCCGGCACCATCCGCAGCGCGGCCGACGCCCGTGCAGCCAAGTCAGCGGGCAGTGCCTTTGGCGTCAGCCCCGGCTACACCGCTGCCGTGGGCGCGGCTTGCCGCGAGGCCGGCCTGCCGCTGCTGCCGGGTGTGGCCACGGCCGGTGAGGTGATGGCCGCGCAGGCCGACGGCCTGAGCTTCCTGAAGTTCTTCCCGGCCACGGCGGCCGGTGGCATCCCCATGCTCAAGGCACTGGGCGGGCCCTTCCCTGACGTGGTGTTTTGCCCCACGGGTGGCATCACGCTGCAGACGGCGCCGCAGTTTCTGGCGCTGCCCAACGTCAAGGTGTGTGGCGGCTCATGGCTGACGCCTGCTGAAGCCGTGGCGGCGGGCGACTGGGCGCTGATCACGCGCCTGGCGCTGGAGGCGTCGGCGCTGCGCGGTTGATCGGCCCGCGCTGCGTGCGCTGGGCGCCGCCGGCGGCGTTCAGCGCGTGGGGTCTGGGCCAGGTTGCACCAGCGCGGCCATGGCCCGCGCCGACGCGCTTTCTTCGGCCGCAAGCCCCTGGGCCACACCCAGACGATCGGCCTCGCTGCGGTTCTGGCTGATCTTCCACTTGCCCACCAGTGCGGTGAGTGGGATCTCTATGCCCACGATGGCACGCAGCATGTTCTGCACGTATTCGTCAGGCGCGTCGCTCACGGCCCAGGGCGCGCTGCGCGGCGTTTCGTGGTGGCCGGTGAGGCGGCTGACCAGGGCGTGCAGCCAGGGTGCGTCTTGCACCGCCTGCAACACGCCGTGGGCGTGCACCACGGTGTAGTTCCAGGTCGGCACCACCTTGTGCGTGGCCGCCTTGCTGGGGTACCACGACGGCGTGACGTAGGCCTGTGGCCCCTGGAACACCGCCAGCACCTGCGTGCCAGCGGCCGCCTGCCACAGCGGGTTGGCGCGCGCCACGTGGCCGCGCAGCGTGCCATGCGGGCCGGCGGTGGGGTCCAGTTCGAGCGGTATGTGGTCGGCGGTGGGGCCGTCGGCACCCACGGTCACCAGCGCGGCCAGTGGGTGCTGCTGCATCAGCGTGTGCAGCGCCGCCAGGTCGTGCTGCGCAAAGTGGGCGGGCAGGTACATGGCCGGTGGATGTGGAGTTCTTTGGTGTGAAACCTGGTCGCGGTATTTACCAGGCGCCGGTGTTGGGCATGCTGGCCCAGGGCTCGGCCGGTGCCAGTGCAGCGCCGGCTTGCAGCAGCTCAATGGAGATGCCGTCGGGGGACCGTACAAAGGCCATGCGGCCGTCACGCGGCGGGCGGTTGATGGGCACCACGTGGTCGGCCAGGCGCTGGCAGGTGGCGTAGATGTCGTCCACCGCGTAGGCGATGTGGCCGAAGTTGCGGCCCCCGGTGTAGACCTCTGCCGTGCCGTCCGGCCCGGGCCAGTTGTAGGTGAGTTCCACCTGGGCAGTGTGGTCGCCGGGCGCGGCCAGGAACACCAGCGTGTAGCGGCCGGCTTCATGGTCGCGCCGTGACAGCACGTCCATGCCCAGGGCGTCCCGGTAGAAGGCCAGCGAGGCTTCGAT
>CAZUKT010000603.1:2577-2801 GCA_964620975.1 uncultured Rubrivivax sp.
TGGCGTAGATGTCGTCCACCGCGTAGGCCAGGTGGCCAAAATTGCGGCCGCCGGTGTAGGTCTCGGCTGTGCCATCAATGGCGGGCCAGTTGTAGGTCAGCTCGACCTGGGCGCTGGTGTCACCCGGCGCGGCCAGAAAAACGAGTGTGAAGCGGCCACCTTCGTTGTCGCGGCGGCTCAGCAGATCCAGCCCCAGCGCGTCACGAAAAAAACGCAGCGAGGCT
>CAZUKT010000604.1:0-322 GCA_964620975.1 uncultured Rubrivivax sp.
CAAGCTCAAGAGCGCCGCCGTGTCGCGCATCCTGATCGAGCGTCCGGCCAAGAACGCCCGCATCACCATCTTCTCGGCACGCCCGGGTGTGGTGATCGGCAAGAAGGGTGAGGACATCGAAAACCTCAAGGCGGAACTGAGCCGCCGTCTGGGCGTGCCGGTGGCTGTCAACATCGAAGAAATCCGCAAGCCGGAAGTCGATGCACAGCTCATCGCCGACAGCATCACGCAGCAGCTCGAGAAGCGCATCATGTTCCGCCGCGCCATGAAGCGCGCCATGCAGAACGCCATGCGCCTGGGCGCTCAGGGCATCAAGATCATG
>CAZUKT010000604.1:332-2799 GCA_964620975.1 uncultured Rubrivivax sp.
CGAAGGCCGCGTGCCGCTTCACACCCTGAAGGCCGACATCGACTATGGCTTTTCTGAAGCCAAGACGACCTACGGCATCATCGGCGTGAAGGTGTGGGTCTACCGTGGTGACCGCTTGGCCAATGGCGAAGCACCGCAACTGCCCAAGACCGAAAACGACAATGATCGCCGTGACCGCCGCGGCCCGCGCCCCGGTGATCGGCCCGGTGCCCCGGGTGGCCGTGGCCGCCCTGGTGGCGACCGTGGTGCCCCGCGTGCCGACGGGGCCCCGTCTGCTGCGCCTGCCGCACCTGCTGGCGACGGGCCCAAGGGCCCGGCCGTCAAGCGCGTGCGCCGCGCAGCCCCAGCCACCGCACCTGCGGTGGGCGAGAGCAAAGGAGAATAACGATGCTGCAACCTGCACGTCGCAAGTTCCGCAAGGAACAAAAAGGCCGCAACACCGGCATCGCCACCCGTGGCGCCAACGTGTCCTTTGGCGACTTTGGCCTGAAGGCCACCGAGCGGGGCCGTATCACGGCACGCCAGATCGAAGCGGCGCGTCGTGCGATCAGCCGCCACATCAAGCGCGGTGGCCGCATCTTCATCCGCATCTTTCCGGACAAGCCCATCTCGCAAAAGCCAGCCGAAGTCCGCATGGGCAACGGCAAAGGCAATCCCGAGTACTACGTGGCCGAGATCCAGCCGGGCAAAGTGCTTTACGAAATCAACGGCGTGCCCGAGCAATTGGCCCGTGAAGCCTTCTTGCTGGCGTCAGCCAAGTTGCCGCTGCGTTGCACCTTCGTGGCACGCCAGGTCGGCGCCTGAGGCGAGGATTGAACATGAAAACATCCGAACTGCGCACCAAGGACATCGTCGCGCTGGAGAAGGAAGTCTCCGATCTGCTCAAGGCCCATTTCGGGTTGCGCATGCAGAAGGCGACGCAACAACTCACCAATCACACGCAACTTGGCAACACCCGCCGTGCCGTGGCGCGTGTGAAGACCATCATCGCTGAGAAGAAGCGTCAGCAAGGGGCCGCCAAATGAGCGAAGTACAAACCGCCACCGCCACTCCTGCGGCCACCGTCAAGAACACGCGCACGCTGGTGGGCCGTGTGGTGAGCGATAAGCGGTCCAAGACCGTCACTGTATTGGTCGAACGCCGCACCGCGCACGAGCTTTACGGCAAGATCGTCGCCAAGTCGAGCAAGTACCACGCGCACGACGAAAACGGCGAATTCAAGATGGGCGACCTGGTCGAGATTTCCGAAGGGCGCCCGATCAGCAAGACCAAGTCCTGGACCGTGACGCGCCTGATCGAAAAGGCCAAGCTGGTCTGACTTCGAGCGTGGGGCCAAAAGCCCTGCACGCCACACCAAACGGCCGGAAGCTGGAGACTCCAGTTCCGGTCGTTTCAATTTTCAAGTCAGGAGATCATGCATGCTGAAAGTCGGAGACACGCTGCCTGCGGGCACGCTACAGGAGTTCATTGAAGTCGAGGGCAATGGTTGCTCGCTCGGCCCCAACAGCTTTGAGGTGCTCAAGTCCACGGAGGGCAAGAAGATTGCGATCTTCGCGCTGCCCGGCGCCTACACGCCCACGTGTTCGGCCAAGCATGTGCCAGGCTATGTGGCGCAGGCCGACGCACTGAAGGCTGCAGGCGTGGAAGAGATCTGGTGCTTGTCGGTGAACGACGCCTTTGTCATGGGCGCCTGGGGCCGTGACCAAAAGACCGGTGGCAAGGTGCGCATGATGGCAGACGGCAGCGCCGCGTTCGCCCAGGCCACCGGCCTGACGCTGGACCTCACCGCCAAGGGCATGGGTCTGCGTTCCAACCGCTATTCGATGCTGGTCGTGGACGGTGTGGTGAAGTCACTGAACGTCGAAGGCCCTGGCAAGTTCGAGGTCAGCGACGCCGGCACCCTGCTCAAACAGGCGCAGGAACTGCTCGCATAGAAATACTTGGGTCAGGCCCTTGACGGGACTGACCCAACCCTGTCATACTGCAAGGCTTCGCCGAATGCGCGAAAGCAGTATTCAACTGCTGACGTGAATTCGCATCCTCCCATACACGGGCCCAAGACTGGCTGCACGACACGCCGCAAGGCGCAAAAAGCAGGCAAGTTGGGATAGAGACAATGATCCAAATGCAATCTCGGCTCGATGTAGCCGACAACACGGGCGCCAAGTCCGTCATGTGCATCAAGGTGCTCGGCGGTTCCAAGCGCCGCTATGCCGGTATTGGTGACGTGATCAAGGTCAGCATCAAGGAAGCCGCGCCGCGTGGTCGGGTAAAGAAGGGCGAGGTCTACAGTGCCGTCGTCGTTCGCACCGCCAAGGGTGTGCGCCGGCAAGACGGCTCATTGATCAAGTTTGACGGCAATGCCGCCGTGCTGCTCAACGCCAAGCTTGAGCCGATCGGCACCCGCATCTTCGGCCCGGTAACGCGCGAACTGCGCACCGAGCGCTTCATGAAGATTGTGTCGCTC
>CAZUKT010000605.1:0-308 GCA_964620975.1 uncultured Rubrivivax sp.
CGCCGGCCGCAGCCTGCGGCGCCAGGGCTGCGCCCAGCACATCCGGCGCACACGGCGCGCCCGTTGCTGGGGCGCTTGGCTCGGCGTGGCCCGGCGGTGGGGCATCGGCTGTGGCCGGTGCGGCCCCAGGCCCGGGCGGCGCGCGGCGTGCGGTGTCCCAGGGCACGCGCACCCCGGCTTGCTCCAGCTGTTCCAGCCTTTGGGTGGCTCTTCTGATCAGGTCCATGGCAGCGGGCTTCAGAGTTTGAGGCTGGTCAGTGCCACCCAGGCCACCCACGCCACCTGGCAAAGCACCAGCAACCCAAGTG
>CAZUKT010000605.1:318-2799 GCA_964620975.1 uncultured Rubrivivax sp.
CATGCGCAGCCGCCTTGCAAGCTGGTGGTCCTGGCTCAGCGTCAGCGACACCGCCCCCAGCACCGGCCGGCCGGTGAGTTTTTCCAGCGCCAGGGCGTCGTTCAGGGTGGGGCTGGCCACGTCCATGGCCATGGCAACGGCCACCCCGGTGGCCACCGACAACAAGGCCGCCATGAGTGCCAGATGCAGGTGCGCGGGGAACACCGCACTGGGTGACACACGGGGCGGCTCGATGACGCGGAATTCGGCCAGTTGCGAGGACTCGTCCAGCTTGACGCCCAAAGATGCGGACTCCCGCCGTGCCACCAACTGGTCGTAGCTCTTGCGCATGACGTCGTAGTCCCGCGTGAGCTGCGCCAGTTCGGCCTCAACCTGCGGAATGCGGTCGGCGTGGCCCCGGGTCTGTGCCAGACGGTCTTGCAGCGCCGTCAGCTTGGAGCGCATCGACGCCACTTGCGCTTCACTCTCGGCCAGGGCCACGCGCAATTTCTGGAACACCGGGCTGGTGGCGGCCAGCCCCGGCGGCCGGCCTGACCTGTCGGCGGCCTTGGCCTGCCTGGCCTGGCGCTGCTGGCGTTCAAGGTCGGCCACAAGGCGGCGTGCGCCGTGCACGTCGGGGTGCTGATCGGTGTAACGCAGCAGCAGGTCGTCAAGCTGCTTGCGCTGGGCGTCCAGGCGCGCATCCAAGGGCGACACGCCGCCGGCCGCCTGCCCCGGCGCCGCGTCGTCGGGCAGGTTGGGGTCTTCGGATGCGAGCTCGTGGCGGTAGGCGTCGCGCGCCTTTTCTGCAGCGGCCAGGTCCGACTACAGCTTGGCCACTTCATCGCTCAAGGCCGAGATGCGCGAGAAATAATCTTGGTTGGACACCCCGGTCAGGCCGAAATTGCGCACCTTGAAGTCCTTGAGCCGGCCTTCGGCCTCAATGAGCTTTTGCTCCATGGCCTGGGCCTGCACTTCAACGAACTTGCCCGCGTCTTCGGAGTCGCGTTTTTTGCTGTCGGCGCCTGAATTGACAAACAGCGACACCATGCCTTCCACCACGCGCCGGGCGCGCTCGGGGTTGGCGTCGCGGTACGAGATCGTGTAGAGGTTGCCACGCTCCCCGGCCACGATCTTGATCTGCTCCATCAGGCGTGACACCAGGGCTTCGCGGTTGCGCGCCAGCTCGGTGGCAAAGCCCATGTCCGGGCGGTCCAGCAGGCGGCCGACATTGGGGCGGGAAATCAGTGTGCGCGCCAGGATGCGCACCTGCTGGTCGATGTCGGGCTGGTAGGTCAGGCCCACCATCATGGGCTTGAGCACGGTCTGTGTGTCGACGTAGATGCGAGCCGCGCCTTCGTACCGTTCAGGCACAAGCTGTATCGCCAGCGCAGAAAGTACGCTCACCCCCCAGGCACAGGCCATCACCGCCCAGCGCCGGTGGCGCACGACGCGGATCACCCACTTTGCCCTGGCGAGCACCGCCCCCCATCCGCCCTTCATCTTCAGTTCCTGTGTTGCTGCGCCAAGGGGCCGCAGTGTGCACTGCAGGCGCATGGGCCTGGCGCGGCGCACCCGCGATGGCGGCCCAGCCCGTGCGCAATGGCATGGTAAGGGATGGTCCATGCGGCGGCGCCGCAGGCCACGGCCGGTTTGCAGGTGCCCGCAATCAGCCGGCCGGGCCGCACTCCGCATAATCGCTGCCGTCTTGGGCGCGGCTGGCGCCTTGGCATGGCCAGAGGGCTTGACAGAGGGTGTTGACAACATGAGTGGCCCCCACGCAAGGCCGCAAACCCCGCACAGCCACAACACACCGCGCTGGCCCCGTTGGGCTGCGGCGGTGCTGTCGGGCGGGCTCATCGGTGTGGCGGCCGCCATGCACCTGCCGGCGCTGGACAACGCGTGGCTGGAGTGGCTTCGTTACCTGCCGTATCCCCTTTACCTGCTGCTGGCTGCGGTGGCGCTGGCGATTTCAGTGCGCCTGAAAGCGGGCTGGCGCTGGTTGGCGCTGGCGGCACTGCTGGTGGTGGCATGGCCGGTGATGGGCGGCGTCTGGGGCCACCCCGACGAGGGCACGGTTGCGCTGCGCGTGATGACCTACAACATCAAGGCCTACCTGGCCGATGGCAGCCCCGGTGGCTTCGGCCGCATCGCCGCCGAGATTGCCGAGCACGACCCCGACGTGCTTCTGTTGCAGGACGCCCAGGAGATCGTCGGCCCTGAGCATGGCAACTTGCCCCCGCTGCGTGCACTGCTGGGCGGGCGCCATGTATTTGCCGAAGGCGAACTCGTCATTGCCAGCCGGCACGCCTTGCACCACTGCCGAAGCCTGCCCATGCCCGGGCCGCTGCACCACCGTTCGGCCATTGCCTGCCGGGTGCAGGCCGGTGGCACGGAGGCGGAACTTGTCACCGCGCACTTGCTGTCTCCCCGCCAAGGCCTGAACGCCACGCGCCATGCCTGGTGGGGCGGGTTTGACGATTGGCAGGACAACTACAGGCA
>CAZUKT010000606.1:0-2798 GCA_964620975.1 uncultured Rubrivivax sp.
CCCACCTGTGCGGCCTGCTGTTCCAGCAGAGCCTGAAGATCGACATGACCACCGTGCCCTACAAGGGCACCGCGCCGGCCATGACCGACCTGCTGGGTGGCCAGGTCGACATCATGTGCGACCAGACCACCAACACCACCACGCAGATCGCCGCTGGCAAGGTCAAGGCCTATGCCGTGACGACCATGAAGCCTTTGCACACGCCGGCATTGGCCAGCCTGCCGACGCTGGATTCACAAGGCCTCAAGGGCTTCAACGTGTCCATCTGGCACGGCCTGTACGCACCCAAGGGCACGCCAAAGCCGGTGCTTGACCAACTCAACGCCGCGCTTCGCCAGGCTTTGAAAGACCCGGAATTCATCAAGCGGCAAGAGGCGCTGGGTGCCGTGGTGGTGACTGACGCCCGCATCAACCCGGCCGACCACAAGCGGTTTGTCGAGGCCGAGATCAACAAGTGGGGCCCGGCCATCAAGGCGGCGGGCCAGTACGCCGATTGACGCACGGCCGCAGGCACGCGTGGACGTTCCCGACACGCAACAAGCCGCCCCACCGGGCGGCTTTTTGTTTTGGGGCGTGCCTTTGCGCCTGCTCGACAGCATCACCGAAGCCGTCGGTGGCCCGGCCGGCTGCGTGGTGGTCAGCGGTTCCCACGGCGGCATCAGCGCCGGCCGCTTTGCGCTGCAGGCGAAGGTGTTTTTGGCCGTCTTCAATGACGCGGGCGTGGGCAAGGACGCGGCAGGCATCGCAGCGCTTGCTCTGATGCAGGCCCAGGGCGCGGCGGCCTGCACGGTGTCACACACCAGCGCATGCATCGGCGAGGCTGCATCCACCTGGCAAAGTGGCGTCATCTCGCACGCCAACGCCGCCGCGCAGGCGCTGGGCGCCCAGCGCGGCCAAGCCTTGCAGCAGTGGCTGCTTACTGCAGGCGTAGCGGGATCGTCACCGGCCCGTCGTTGACGAGGTGCACCTGCATGTCGGCGCCAAACACGCCGGCCTGCACGTCGGGGTGGCGTTCACGCGCCAACTGCAGCACGGCGTCGTACAGCGCACGGCCCTGTTCTGCCGGCGCCGCAGCCGTGAAGCTGGGCCGGTTGCCGCCGGCCGTGTCAGCTGCCAAGGTGAACTGCGAAACGATCAACAGGCCGCCGCCCACATCCTGAACGCTGCGGTTCATCTTGCCCGCGTCGTCGGCAAAGATGCGCAGCTTGAGCAGCTTGTCCACCAGCTTGGCCACCTGCACGCTGCCGTCAGCAGGCTCGGCGCAGACCAGCACCAGAAGGCCTTTGCCTATGGCGCCCATGACCTGGCCTGCCACTTCGACCCGCGCCTGCGTCACGCGCTGCACCAGCGCAATCACAGCGGGTCACGGCTGTCGGCAAAGTGCGCTTCCACGTCCAGCGGCAAGAGCTGAATGGTGGCGCGCAGGCCGGGCACGGCGCTCATCAGTGCCTGCTCCACGCTGGCGCGCACGGCGGCCGCGCGGCCCAGGGTCCAACTGGCGGGCATGTGCATGTGCAGATCCACAAAGCGGCGCTGGCCGGCACGGCGTGTCACCAGGTGGTCAAAGCGAATGGTCTGGTGGCCAAAGTCGGCCAGCACCTTGTCAATTTCGGCTCGGGCGGCGGGCTCCAGGGCGCTGTCCATCAGGCCGTCGGCCGAGCCGGCAATCAAGCGCCCGCCTTCACGCAGGATGTTCAAGGCCACCGCAATGGCAATCACCGGGTCCAGCCAGCCCCAGCCCGTGGCCTGCACGGCCAGCAGGCCGGCCACCACGCCCGCCGACGTCCACACATCGGTAAAGAGGTGCCGCGCGTCGGCTTCCAGCGCGGTAGAGCGGGCACTGCGCGCCTTGCGCAACATGCTCCAGGCCAGCAGGCCGTTCATGACCGAGCTGATCACCGACAGCACCAGGCCCAGGCCCACCGCCTCCAGCGGCTGCGGGTTGAGCATGCGCATGACGGCAGCCCAGATGATGCCTACGGCTGCGGCAAAGATCAGCACGCCTTCAAAGCCACTGGAAAAGTACTCGGCCTTGTGGTGGCCGTAGGGGTGGTCGTCGTCGGGTGGGCGGGCGGCCACGGTGACCATGGCCAGCGCAAACATGGCACCCGCCAGGTTGACCAGCGATTCCAGCGCGTCCGAAAGCAGGCTCACGCTGCCGCTGACCCACCAGGCGCCGGTCTTCAGCGCAATGGTGGCCAGCGCCACCGCGATGGATATCTTCAGGTAGGTGCTGACCTGCCAAGCCTGGGTCATGGGCATCGGTTCACGATATGGGTTATGCGTTTTGGTTCACGCACTTTGGTTCACGCACTTTGGGACATGCGCCGCGGGCCATGCCCTTTGCCTCAGGCGCCCAGTGTCACGCGGGCAAACTTGCGCTTGCCCACTTGCACAACGCAGGTGCCTGCCGCGACCTTCAAGCCCTTGTCATTGACCACAGCGCCGTCGATGCGCACGCCGCCTTGCTCCACGAGGCGCATGGCCTCGCTGCCAGACGGTGCCAGGCCCGCTTGCTTGAGCAGCGCACCAATGGTCAGCGGCGCCCCCGTCAGCGCCACTTCAGGCATGTCGTCAGGCACGCCCCCGCTGGCGCGGCGCTGAAAGTCATCCAGCGCCGCATCGGCCGCCGCTGCGCTGTGAAATCGCGTGGTAATTTCCTTGGCCAGCATCACCTTGGCATCTTTGGGGTTGCGGCCGGCGGCCACCTCGGCCTTGGGCGCGGCAATCTCGGTTTCGGGCCTGAAGGACAGCAGCGTGAACCACTTCCACATCTGCACGTCGCTGATGCTCAGGCA
>CAZUKT010000607.1:0-2798 GCA_964620975.1 uncultured Rubrivivax sp.
GGTGTGGGTGAAGTTGGAGAGCACCAGCAAGTGCCGGCAGGCGTTGCGCTTGTCCAGATCCTGGGTGCTCAGGTCGCTGTCGTTGCCCACGGCAAACACCGGGTGGTTGCCGGCTTGCTGGCTCGCTGGCTTTGGCTGGCACCGGCCAGCAGGCTGGCATCGCTGCGGTGCGTGCCCAGGGCCGCGTGCGTGCCCGTATGGCAGCCAAAGCAGCCGGCCAGCCTTGTGTCACCCCGGCGCGAAAGCTGCAGGTGCCTGATTTGCGCCATGGGCCGTGTCTTGAACTGGTGCGGCCAACCCGCAGGCCGGTCGGCGTGGATCAGGCGGTGCCATTCGCGCTGCACCTGCCCCGCAGCGGCCGCACGGCCGGTTTCGCAGGCGGCTGCCGGGCCCGGCCAGCCGACGCCCGCCCGCGTATCCCCTCTTGGATAGACAAGCGCCTGGCCCGGCTAACGGCCTGCATGCACGGTGTCCAAACTGGCAGCCGCACGCAGCAGCAGCCGCTGGCGCACCAGCTCGATGTGCGCGCGCAGGTCATACAGTTCGTTGGTAAATGACAGCGGCAGGCCGATGCGTTCAGTTTGGCTGTCGATGCGCTCCAGTTCCTGGCGCAGGGCGGACAGGTCGGCGTTGGGGGACTCCAGCGCCTGCTCCACCGCACGCAGGTGCGCGTACCAGCGGTACACCCGCGAGCGCAGCCGCAGCGTCACCAACGGGGGCACCACGCGCGACAAAGGCAGCAACGCCGCCAGCAGCGGCAGCAGCACGATCCACATGCGGTCCACAAAGTTGGCCAGCCAGAACGGCAGCACGCGCTGCAGCCAGGGCGGGCCGCCGCGGTGGTAGCGCTCGGCCTCGGCCGCCAGCGGCCAGGCGTCGGTACCGGCGTTGGGGAATTGCCCGCTGCGGTGAAACCAGCCGGCGCTGCCATGCACTTGATGCGCCGTTTGCAGCAGCAATTGCACCAGCGCCGGATGCAGATCGGCATGCGCCACCAGCGATGCCGTGGCACCCACCAGACGCAGGTCTTGCGGCGGCTGGTCGGCCGCCAGGTCCACCACACCGCGTGGCAGCAGCAAAGGCTGCAGCACCGGAAACCGCCGTGCGTAGGCCTGGGCCTGGGCAAAGTCAAAAAGCCTCACCCCCGGTGTGTGAAGCAGGTACTGCAGCAGTGGGGCGTCGGCCGCCGAAACCACTGCCAGTGCATCCACCTGGCCCTGCACCAGGGCCACCACGCGGTGCACGGCCGTAGCGTCTGATGTGACGAGGTTCGTGGGGCTCAAGCCGTGTGCGGCCGCCAGCATCTTGAAGATGGGCGCCGAAGCGCCGCCGGCAGGGCCGACGTCGATGCGCCACGGTGCGATCTGCGACAGGTTGTCGGGCGCCAACGGTGCGGCCTGCGGCAAGCGGTGCACCGCCTTGCCGTTGGCGCGTGCTGGCATTGCGGCCACCGTCGGGCGCTGCTGTGGTCCGCTGTCGTAGCGGTAGAACAGCCACAGGGGCTCCACCGCCACGCTGCCCAGCGAGGCCAGCGTTGGTTTGCCAGCATCGGTGGGCTCGTCGGCGTCAGCAGCGCCCTGGGGGCCCGATTCGGTGGCCGCGCCACCTTGCACAAACGCCACCTGCACGCCCGACTTGCCGTCGCGCAGCAGCGCCAGGTTGTCGCCCGCACCTTGTGTGGTGCGCAGTTCCACCGCCACGCCTTGTGCGCGCAACAGCGGCGCGTAACGCCGGCCGAACTCTTCATACGCGCTGCCCTCGGGCCCGGTGGCAATGACGAGCCGCTTGACGGGTGTGGGATCCAGCACGCGCCAGGCTGCCCACAGCGCGGCCGCCAGCAAGGCCAGCAGCAACAAGGCGGCCGGCAGGCTGGCGCTGAGCAGGGCCAGCCGCCAGAGGGTGGGGTCCAGGGGCGGCAGGCGCAGTGCTTTCATGTGCGCACGATAGCCCAGGGTCTACGCCGGCCAGGTGCCCCGGGCGTTTGTGTACTAACGCCTTCATAACGCCGGCGTTGGCATGCTGGCCTTCCCGGCATGGACACAAGGAGGGTGAGATGACTTCTATCGACGACAGGCGCCGGCAGTTCTTGTCCCGCGCTGCCGAAGGCATGGTGTGGTTGACCGCAGGGGGCCTGAGCGCTTGCGGCGGCTCCGGCGGCGGCGACGACGCAGGCAATGCGGGTGGCGGAGGTGGCGGCGGGGGCGGCGGCGGGGGCGGTGGCGGTGGCGGAAGTACCACCCAGACACCCGAACAACGCAGCGCCACGCTGCAAGCCGTTGCCGTCACCGTGCAGCGGCTTGCCGCCGGCAGCCCGCGCTTTGACAGCGTGGCCTTGGTCGCCGCACTGCAGGCCATGCCCGATGTGGCGCGTGTGGGCACGGCGCAGGCCACCCGCACGGTGTGGGCGCAGTTCAGTGACGGCCGCTATCTGGTCGTGCCCAACAACCTGGAGCCCGGTGTGGCCGTGGGCGGCAGCGCGCCCCGCATGCAGGCACAGGCGGCAACCCGCGTGGCGGCTGCCGAAGGCACCAAGCGCCGGCTGGCTTCCGGCTTTGAAAAGCCTTCCATGCTGGTGGCACAGCAATACCGGCAACTCGACATGCTGGGCCAGGTGCCCACAAGCGCCAGCGTCGACGCCGCCCACCTGTGCGCCGACTTCGTCAGTGCCCAGACCCTGCCCGACTTGCGCAAGATGGCGTTTGGCCTGGGCTTCACGCTGCCGCCGGAGCAGGTGGCCCAGCCGCCCGACGTGGGCCATGACAACGGTCTGCCCGGCTTGAGCGGCGTGGGCGGTGACG
>CAZUKT010000608.1:0-2798 GCA_964620975.1 uncultured Rubrivivax sp.
CCGTCTGGAGCCCCTTCATGAAACCTCTCGCCACCTGGGCCGCCGCGCTCGCCCCCGTCGCCTGCGCCGGCTCGGCGCACGCGGTCTTGACCGATCTCGGCAACGGTACGGTCCTGGACACCAACACCAACCTGATCTGGCTGCAGGACTGGAACGTCAATGGTCGACAGATCTGGGCGACACAGAACGCGTGGGCGCAGAACCTGAACTTTGCAGGCAGCAGTGCGTGGCAGTTGCCGGAGATTTCGCAGTACACGAATCTTTACGGCCCGTACGGCGATCTCACTTCACCAATGCTGCCGTTCACGAATGTGCAGTCCACGCTCTACTGGTCCGGTTCGGAGATCTCCCCGGGTCTCAACGCGCGGGTCTTCTACCCCGTTAACGGCGGCAAGGGAATCACCTACGAGTACCTAGACTTCTTTGCCGTAGCTGTGCGCTCGGCCAACGCGACGGCCGTGCCCGAGCCGCAATCGCTGGCCCTGGTGGCGCTGGCGCTGGTCGGCGCCGGGCTGGCCACGCGGCGGCGCGCCCCCTGAGGGCCGGGCCGCTCGCAGGACGCGACCGAGCCCCGGGCATGGCCCCCTGCGCGCCGCCCACGGCCCGCCGCCTGCCGCGGCGGTGGGTGGGCGCGTGCGTGCTGCTGCTCGCCCTGTGCGCCTGCACCGGCGCCCCCACGCCGCAGCTGAAAGCGCAGCGCCTCTACGCCGAAGGTGACTTCGACGGCGCGCTGGTGGCCACCACCGCCGCCCTCGACATCGACGCGCTCGACGCCGAGGTGCTGCTGCTGCGCGGCCGCATCCTGGTCAGCCAGGGCGACGGCGGCCGCGCGCAGAAGGAACTGCGCAAGGCCCTGGCGCTGGGCCTGGGGCACGAACGGCTGGACGACGTACTGGCCAGGGCGATGCTGCTGGACGGTCAGGCGGCTCGCCTGCTGACCGAGCTGACGCCGGCACCCGGCCACGCCGGCGAGGTGCTGGCCGGCCTGCACGTGGTGCGCGGCCTGGCGCAGATGTCGCTGGGCCAGGCCGACGCGGCGCGGGCCTCGTTCGCGCTGGCGCTGGTGGCCGTGCCCGACAGCACCGAGGCCTTGCTGGGCGAGGCCCGCCTGGACTACGCCGCCGGGCAGGGCGCGGCAGCGACCGCGCGTGTCGAGCGCGTGCTGCTGAAGACACCACGCCTGGCCGAGGCCTGGCTGTTCAAGGGCGAACTGCTGCAGGCCGGGGGCCACTATGACGCGGCGCTGCAGGCCTATGCCCAGGCCGAGCCGCTGCTGCCGCGCAGCGTGCTGCCGCGCCTGGCGGCGGCGCGCATCCTCGTCGAGATGGGCCGCGGGGACGCCGCGCAGGATCGGCTCGACCAGGTACTGCGCCTGGCCCCGAACCATGCCGCAGCCAACTACACCCAGGCCCTGCTGCACTTCCAGAACCGCAACTACGGCCAGGCCCAGGCCGCGGTGGAAGCCACCCTGCGGCTGGTGCCCGACCACGCGCCGGCGCTGCTGCTGCTGGCCGGCACGCAACTGGCGCAGGGCGCGGTGCAGAAGGCGCAGCAGCGTTTCCTGCAGGTGCTGCAGGCCGCGCCCGACGACCTGCTGGCGCGCAAGCTGGTCGTCGCAGCCGCGTTGCAGATGAACGAGCCGGCTCCCGCGCTGCAGGCGCTGGCGCCGGTGCAGGCGTTGATGGCGGCCGACGCCGACCTGCTGGCCCTGGCCGGGCAGGCGCACATGCAGGCGCGCGACTTCGACCGCGCCCAGGGCTACCTCGAGCGCGCGGCCGCGCTGCAGGCCGACCCCACTGGCGAACGTGTGCGGCTGGGCCTGAACCAGCTGTCGCGCGGCGAGCCGGCGCGCGGCATCGCCGAACTGCAGCGCGCCGCGGGCCTGGACCCCGCCGGCACGCGGGCCGACTTCGTGCTGGCTCTGTCGCACCTGCGGCGGCGCGAGTTCGACGCCGCCCTGCACGCCGCGCGCCAGCTGCAGGCCAAGCAACCCAGCAACCCGATCGCCTTCAACCTGGCCGGCGCGGCCCTCGTGGGCCTGGACGACCTGGCCGGCGCGCGCACCAGCTTCGAACGCGCGCTGGTGCTGGACGCAGGCTACCGGCCCGCGGCCATCAACCTGGCGCTGGTCGACCTGCGCACGGGCCGCAGCGACAGCGCCCGCCAGCGGCTGCAGGCGGTGCAGGCGCAGGCGCCTGGCAACGTCGACGCCATAGCCGCCCTGGCCCGGCTGGACGCCGCGCCGGGCGCCCTGGTACAGCGGCTGCAGCGGGCGCGCACGGCCGACGCGCAGGCGGTGCCGGTGCGCCTGCTGCTGGCGCGTGAACTGCTGTCCGGCGCCGACACCGATGGTGCGCTGGCCGCGGCCCTGGAAGCCAACGCCATCGCCCCCGACAGCGTGCTGACGCTGGACGCCCTGGGGGCCGCGCAAGAGGCCGCGGGCCGCAAGCAGGACGCCGTGCTGAGCTACGAGAAGCTGGTGCGCCTGACCGCAGACCAGGTGGGCTCGGCGGGCGCGGCCGAGGCGCGTTACCGCCTGGCCCGGGCCTGCGCCGCCGCCGAGTTGTGGAGCCGCGCCGAAGAAGAGTACCGCCGCGTCATCGGCCTGCGGCCCGACCATGCCGGCGCGCTGCTCGACCTGGCGCGGCTGCACGCGGCACGCGGGCAGTTCGCGCAGGCCACGCGCATCGCCGCCGACCTGCAGGCCCGGCTGCCGCGCTCGGGCAGCGGGCAGACGCTGCTGGGCGACCTGCTGGCGCGCCAGCAGCGCTACGCCGACGCCGCAGCCGCCTACGGCG
>CAZUKT010000609.1:0-2786 GCA_964620975.1 uncultured Rubrivivax sp.
CTGGACGGGCCCGAGAACCGTGTGCTCTTCATCGGCATGGCCCAGCACCGCGACGAGCTGCTCTCCAGCAGCGTGAAGGGCAAGAACCCCTTCAAGGACGAACGTGTGCGCCGTGCGCTTTACCAGGCGGTGGACATCCAGACCATCAAGACCAAGCTCATGAACGGCCTGAGTCTGCCCACCGGCAGCCTGATGGCCAGCATGCAGGCGCAGTACAACGACGCGCAGTTTGAAGCGCGCCTGCCCTTTGACCTGCCCCGGGCGCGTGCGCTGATGGCCGACGCGGGTTACGCCGAAGGCTTTGAGGTGATGCTGGACTGCACCAACAACCGCTACGTCAACGACGAAGAAATCTGCATCGCGCTGGCCGGCATGTGGGCGCAGCTGAAGGTGCGTGTCAAGGTCAACGCGCAGCCAAGGTCACTGTGGTTCCCGCGCATGGAAAAGTTTGACACCAGCCTGTTCCTGCTGGGCTGGGGCGGCGCCATCACAGACGCCGAGACCACCTTCACGCCGGTGTTTCGATTCCCGGCCCCCAACGGCGTGGGCATCTACAACTGGGGCCGCGTCAAGAACGACAAATTCGAGGCCCTGGCTGTGGCGTCCAGCCAGGAAAGCGACGCCAAGAAACGCGAAGCGCTGGTGACGGCCGCGCTGCGTGAATACCAGTCGCAGACGCACCTGATTCCCCTGCACCGGCAAATGGTGCCCTGGGCGATGCGCACGGGCGTGCTGCCCGTGCACCGTGCCGACAACTGGCTGGAATGGGCCTGGGTCACCTTGCCCTGAACGCGGTTGCGGGCGCCGCCGGCCGTGTGCAGGCCCGGGCGCGATTTCAGGCGTTGCGGGTGGCGCGTTGGCGCACGGCTTCCAGGTAGGCCTGGCCGTCGGGCGGCAGGCCGCTGCGCTGGCTGGCCCAGATCATTTCGCCCAGGCAGTCCATCACCTGGTGGTGAGCCTCGTGCAACGAGTTGCGCCGTGCGGCCAGCAGGGCCACGGCCTGGCGGATGCCTGTGGGCTGGTCAATGGCCACCTGCTCTTCGATGCTCAGGTGCATGCTCAGGTGCAAGAAGGGGTTGGTGCGCCCGTCTTCCACCGTGTACACGGCCGCCACCGCAGCGGTTTCGTCGGCCAGGTCGGGGTGGTATTCCGTGTGCTCGTCCACCCAGCGTGCGGCCACGGCCTGCATGGGCTCCAGCGGCAGGCCGGCACGCACGCGGGCGTAGACGCTGCAGAAGAATCGCCTGACGTCGGTCTGGGAGGGTTGGAACATCCGAGAATTGTCTCCCGGCCGCGCAGGCTGGGCCGGCGCGCCGGCGTCTGCTGCACTTGTCCCTTGGTCGATTCTTCTTCTTGAGCCTGCCTTCCACCGTATGAACATCAGCACCGAACAACTCTTCACCGAAGCCCGCACCCAAAACGGCTACCTGCCCACGCCGGTGCCCGACACGCAACTGCAGGCCTTGTACGACCTGCTCAAGTGGGGCCCCACCTCAGCCAACAGCAGCCCGGCGCGGTTTGTGTTTGTGCGCAGTGAGGAAGCCAAGGCCAGGCTGCTGCCCTGCATGGCACCGGGCAACCAGGCCAAGGTGGCGCAGGCGCCGGTGACCGTGATCGTGGGCATGGACATGCTGTTCTTTGACAAGCTGCCGCAGTTGTTTCCGCACACCGACGCACGTGCGTGGTTTGTGGGCAACGCGCCCATGATCGAGGCCACGGCATTTCGCAACAGCAGCCTGCAGGGCGCTTACCTGATCATGGCCGCCCGCGCGCTGGGGCTGGACTGCGGGCCCATGAGCGGCTTTGACAGCGCCAAGGTGGACGCCGCCTTCTGGGCCGGCACGGCGGTGCGTTGCAACTTCATCTGCACACTGGGCCACGGCGACGCCAGCAAGCTGATGCCACGCAGCCCGCGCCTGGCCTTCGCCGAGGCCTGCACGCTTGCTTGACCCGTCGCTGTTCATCACCGACCCGTTCTTTTACGCGGTGGCGGTGCCGGCCGTCTTGATCACGGGCCTGGCCAAAAGCGGCTTTGCCAGCGGCTTTGGCGCCTTGGCGGTGCCGCTGATGGCGCTGGCCGTGCCGGTGCCGCAGGCGGCGGCGATTTTGCTGCCGCTGCTGATGGTGATGGACGCCACCGGGCTGCAACAACTGTGGCGCGAGCGAGACCCGGTGCTGGTGCGGCGCCTGGTGCCGGCGGGGCTGCTGGGCATCGTCATTGGCGCGCTGCTGTTTGGCTTGCTGGCGCCCAAGAAGGTGGCCGCCGTGGTGGGCGCGTTGACGCTGGCCTTTCTGGCGCAGCGGCTGCTTTTTGCGCCGCGCCCGGGCGCGCCGCAAGCCCCGCACTGGGTGGGCCGGCTGTGCGCCGTGTTGTCAGGCTTTACAAGTTTTGTGGCCCATGCCGGCGTGCCGCCCATTGGCGCCTACATGCTGCCGCTGCGGCTGCCACCCAAGGTGCTGAGCGGCACCCTGGCCGCCTTCTTTGCCGCCATCAACGCGGCCAAGGTGTTGCCCTATGCCGTGTTGGGCCTGGTCGACCTGCGCAACATGGCCACCGCGCTGCTGCTGCTGCCTTTGGCTCCGCTGGGCGTGTGGGCCGGCGTGCGGCTGGTGCACCACGTGCGGCCTGACTGGTTTTACCGCATCGCCTACACCGGCATGTTCTTGGCGGGCAGCAAGCTGCTGTGGGACGGACTGCGCTGAGGGCAACGGCGAAGCTAAGAAAACGCTAAGGGCTGGGCGCGAACATCCTTTCCCAAGGAGTCCGCATGAAGCCCAAACACAGC
>CAZUKT010000610.1:0-2785 GCA_964620975.1 uncultured Rubrivivax sp.
TCTGGCCGTTCATGAGCTTGGTGCGCATCGTCTCGATGTCCACCGCCTGGTAGAGCGCGCGGCGCATGCGCGCGTCCTTGAAGGGATTGCGGCCCTTCACGCTGCTGTAGAGCAGCTCGTCGCGGTGCTGGTCCATGCCGATGAAGAGCACACGGTTCTCGGGCCCGTCCAGCACCTTCACGCCGGCCGTGTTGCGCAGGCGGGGCACGTCACGCGGGGCCGGGTCCAGCACCAGATCAATCTCGCCCGACACCAGCGCGGCCAGCCTTGTAGCGTCATTCGCAATCGGCGTGTAGACCACCTCCAGGACGTTGCCGTCAAAGGCGCCCCACCAGGCCGGGTTGCGCTTGTAGGTGGTCTTGATGCCAGGCTGGCGGCTCACCAGCATGAAGGGGCCGGTGCCGTTGGCGTTGAAGCCGGCGTAGCTTTCTTCCTTGTTCTTGAAGTCCAGTGGCCGCGTCACCTTGTGCTTGTCACACCAGGCCTTGCTCATGATGAACACGGTGTCCAGGTGCTGCAGAAAGATGGGGTTGAACCTGGCCAGGCGGAATTCCACCGTTTCGTGGTCCAGCGCCACCGGCGTGCCCAAGGCGCTGGCGTAAACCGCGATGTTGGCCGTGGGCTGCTGGGCGCGCAACACGCTGAAGACCACGTCGTCCACCGTCAGCGGCGTGCCGTCGTGGAACTTGACACCTTGCCGCAGCTTGAAGCGCCAGCTCAAGGGCCCGGTCTGCTGCCAGCGGGTGGCCAGGCCGGGTGTGATGCCCAACTGCCGGTCGCGTTTGACGAGCTTTTCATACACCTGGCCGTTCATGGCGTTGGTGAGGCCCTCATTCTGTGAATGCGGGTCCAGCGTCAACGCGTCGCCCTGGCTCGCCCAGCGCAGGGTCTTGGCCTGTGCCGGCGCGGCGGGCACGGCCAGAAACAAGGCCACCAGGGCAGATGCGGCCAAAAGGTGAATCAGGCGGTGCATGGGTGGCTCCAGGGCGGCTTGCGGGTTGGGCAGTGTAGGCAGCGCAAGGGTTGCCTGCGCAGGCGGCCAGTGCCGGGCGCCCACGCGGCCGCTGGTGCTGCCCATGCCGGCCTGGCACGCGGCAGCGGCAGGCCTGCTCCGCTTCAGCCCCGGGTGCGGCGCAGCACCGTGGGGTCGGCCCACAGCTCGTCCAGGTGCTCGAAGCGCCCTTCCTCGCGCGCTTCGCGACCGGCGATGCGGTCGCTGCAGCCCGGCGCACCCAGATCCAGCCTTTCAGGCGGGATATGCATCTGCCACTTGGTCGAGTAAAAAGCCTTCACAACAGGTGCGATCAGGCTGTGCGTGTTTTGCTCCACCACCACGGCCAGGCGGCCCGACTCCAGCCGCACCAGCGAGCCCGTGGGGTAGATGCCCAGGCTGCGCACAAAGGCTGTGAACAAGGTGCTGTCGAAGTGGCCTTTCCACGACGCCATCTGCGCAATGGACTCGGCCGGGTCCCAGCCGGCCTTGTAGGGGCGGTTGGAGGTGATGGCGTCGTAGACGTCACAGATGGCACCCATGCGCGCGAGATGCCCGATGCGTTCTGCCGGCAGCCCGTCGGGGTAGCCCGTGCCGTCCATGCGCTCGTGGTGGTGCAGCACCACGTCCAGCACCTGCGGCGTCAGGCCCTGCCCTTCCACCAGCAGCTCGTGCCCACGGGCCGGGTGCGTGCGGATGATGGCGAACTCGGCATCGGTCAGCCGCGCTGGCTTGTTCAACACCTCGGGCGGCATCAGCGCCTTGCCGATGTCGTGCACCAGCCCTGCCAGGCCAGCCTCGCGGCAGCTGTCTTCGTCCAGGCCCTGCTGGCGCGCCAGCGACACCATCAGCGCGCACACAGCCACTGAATGCATGTAGCTGTAATCGTCCTTGGTCTTGAGCCGCGCCAGGCTGACCAAGGCGCCCGGGTTGCGGCCCACAGAGGTGGAAATTTCCTCCACCAGCGGCAGGCAACCTTCCACGTCCAGCGTGCGGCCCATGCGGGCTTCATTGAACATGGCGGCCACCGCCTGCCGGCCTCGGCCACAAATGGCCGCCGCCTGCTTCAGTTCAGCCTCCATCGACACACGGGGCGGCGGCGGCTGGGGCGGGGGTTGGAGCGGTAACTCGGCCGGCCGCGTGGGGGCCTGCGGCGCTGCGGCAGCCTTGGGCGCCGCCGGCAGTGGTGCTGCGGCCACGTCCAGCCCCAGGTCGGCGTCAATCCAGCATTCGGCCACGCCACAGGCCTGCACCTTTTTCAGGTCATCAAGGCTCGTGATGACGAAGCGCGTCTTCCAGAAGGGGTGGTGGATCCAGGCACCTTCCAGCTTGAGCAAGTGCATGCCCAGGCGAAGTTGGCTAACGGGGATCTTCTTCAACATGGGCACGGGCAGACAAGGCGCTTTCAGCAGCACGCTTTCCGTTATCGACGGCGCGTGCGTCGCCTTGATCTTATCTGCACTGCTGCGGGGCCGTGTCCCTGCATTGGGTGGCTTGGGCCAGCGCCCGCGGGCGGCCTACCAGGCCACGCCGAACTGCTGCCGCAAGGCCTGAATCTGCGCCTCTGGCAGCGGCGCCGGCCGCGGCTGGCACAGCAGCCACAGCCGTGCGGTTTCTTCCAGTTCTTCAAGCACCGCGCTGGCGTCACGGGGGCTGCGGTGCCACACATTGGGGCCCAGGCGGTCCAGCATCACGGCGCGCAGCGGGGTGCCACGCTGGGCATGGCGTGCAATTTGTGCCGCCACCAGCGCACCCACCAGCGCAGCCGCTCGATCACCACCGTGAGCACGGCCA
>CAZUKT010000611.1:0-2784 GCA_964620975.1 uncultured Rubrivivax sp.
CGGCGCGCAGCGCCGACCACTCCAGCATGAGCCCCCACCGGGTACCACCCGCCGCGACGCGCCACCGCAACCGCAACCGCAACCAAATCAACAACGCGCCCCAAGCTCACGCCGCCCCCCGATCCAGCATCCAGCGCCGCTTTTCCAGGATCCGATCTGCACGACGATCCAACTCCGCCGCTGCAGACGCAGCCGGCAAATCCCCATGCACCACGCTTTCCAGCACCACACGCAATTCAGTCGCGATGCGCTCCCATTCGGGCACCTTGGGCACGGCTTTGGCAAGCTCAAGCTGTGCGCCAAAGGCTGCCGTGTAAACGTCGCTCTTCAAGGCCTCACCTTGCCACGCCGACCGCCGTGGCGGCAGGTTGCCCGTCATCGCATGAAAGCGCTGCTGCACCGCCGGCCGCGACAAATATTCCACCACCTTCCAAGCAGCCGCCTTGCGCGGTGAACGCGCAAACATCGCCAGGCTGGAGCCACCCGCCGTGGACGCACCTGGCCCGGTGGGCCCCGGCAGCGGCGCGGTCATCCAGGCTTGTTGCAGGTCAGCCGGCAAGCGCCGCTTGAATTCACCAATGTTCCACGGCCCCGTGATGTAGAAAGAGAAGTAGCCGCGCGCAAACTCGTTCCACACATTGGCCACTTCATTGCTGCTGGCCGGCGGCGCCAGCTTCTGCGCGTACATCGACAGATAGAAGTCCAGCGTGCGCACAAAGCCGGCGCTGCGGAAATTGCCAAAGCGCCCGCCCTCACGCAGCAGCGGCTCGCTCTGCTGCAAAGACAGCGCCACCAGCGGGTCGTATTCGTTCAGCGGCAGCAGCGTGGCGTACTTGTCTGGCCCCACCACGCGCTTGATGCCGTGTTGCATCTGCAGCCATTCGGCCCAGGTGCGCGGCGGCGCGTTGAAGCCGGCCTGGGCCAGCAAATCGCGCCGGTAAAAGAGCACCCGCGTGTCCACGTACCAGGGCAGGCCGTAGAGCTTGCCGCCCACCACGTTGGTGTCCCAGATGCCGGCAAAGTAGTCGGCTTTGTCCAGGCCACGCGGGCCTTGCGCCAGGGCGTCCAGCGGCTCCAGGGCGCCGAGCGCCACCAGTTCAGGCAGCCAGGTGTTGCCCAACTGCGCCAGGTCGGGCGTGGCGTTGCCGGCAAAGGCCGTGAGCAGCTTTTCGTGTGCCGCGCTCCAGGGCAGCTGCTCCACTCGCACGGGTACGTCGGGCTGCTCTTTGTAGAAGCCTTGCAGCAGTTCGGTGACGACTTCGCCTTCGCGGCCCATGGCCCAAAAGCGCACGGCGCGGTCTTCGCTGCGTGCACAGCCCGCCACGCCCAGTGCGGCTGCGGCGCCGCTTGCACCCAGCCAGTGGCGGCGGGTCCAGGCCGTGCGGCTGGGTGTGTTCATGGCAGCGTCAGGTGAGCCACCCGCCGCTGAAGCCGGCGCGCTGCAAGCCGCGTTTCATGTGCGCGTTGCCGCGTATGGCCTGCCACACCAGTTCACCCCGGTGGTTGGCCAGCATCATCAGCAAGGGGCCCACCTCGATGCCCAGAAAGTCGGTGTCCACCCAGCCCAGGCCGGCCACGATGCGGCCGTGGGTGAGCCTGACGTCGGTGAATGTGAAACTCTGGTTGAAGGCAAAAAAGCCGTAGCGGCCCAGGATGGCGGCGCCATAACGTTCACGCATGGCGGCCAGCGCGGGCACCACGATCTCGGGCGCAAAAGGGGCGGATGAGCCGGCGGCATAGGGCGCGATGGTGCCATCGTCATAGCTGCTGGCGCCACCCATGCCACGGCCGGCGTAGCTGGTGAACTTGCGTGTGCGGCCGCCAAAACTGCGCGCCACGTCGGCCGGGCCGTCGCAGGCGGTAACGCCCCACACGTTGTTGCCGTAACCGGCCCAGCCTTCGGGGTTGGCCACGGCGTAGGCCTGCTGCGCGTAGGTGGCGCGGCGGCTGTTTTCAAAGTAGTCAATGCCACGGCGGCGCAAGTAGTCGTCTTGCAGGCCACGGAAGTCGACCCAGGCGTGCGTGAACTGGTGGCCAAAGAGTGGCGGGAAGCGCAGGTAGGTTTGCCCATACTCGCTGCCCCAGCTGTCACGGTCGTAGGTGCTGGTCCACGCCTGCCAGGCCTCGGGCGCCACCGGGTGCGTGGGCGAGCCCAGCGCCAGCAGGTAGACGAGCATGGCTTCGTTGTAGCCCTTCCAGTCGCTGGCGATGTGGCCGGTTTCCGGGTGCCAGCCGTGGCCAATGGACGGCGGCCGCACTTGCGCCCAGGGCCAGTCCACGGCGGCGTAAAGCTGATCGGCCAGGCTGCGAATCTGCGTTTCAGTGGCGTCGTTGCCGTCAAAGAAGCTCTGGCAGTGCAAGGCACCGGCCAGCAGCAGCGCAGTGTCCACGGTAGACAGCTCGACCTTGTCGAAGCGCGCACCGGTCTTCATGTCCAGGAAGTGGTAGAAAAAGCCCTTGTAGCCGGTCATGCCGGCGGGCTGCGGGCCTTGTGGCGCGTTGGCAAAAAAGCGCAGCGTGGTCAGTGTGCGTTCGGCGGCCTGTGCCCGCGTGACCCAGTGCCGCGCCACACCCACCGGGTAGGCACTGAGCGCAAAACCCACCGCCGCCACGCTGGCAAAACTGGGCGTGGGCCAGCGGTCGGGCACCAGGCCGGTGGTGGCGTCTGCCGTTTCCCAGAAGTAGTTGAAGCAGCGCTGCTCCAGGTCGTCGAGCAGGCCGTTGCTGGCTATGGGCGGCAGGCCCAGCGAGACGTCGCCCGTGGCTGGCGCACTGGGCGACGAA
>CAZUKT010000612.1:0-1372 GCA_964620975.1 uncultured Rubrivivax sp.
GCGCTGACGCACCGCTCCAAGGACGGACCATGAACAAGATTCGTAAAGGCGACCAGGTCATCGTGACCACCGGTCGTGACAAAGGCAAGCGCGGCACCGTGTCGCAGCGCGTGGACGACGAGCGTATCGTCGTTGACGGCGTGAACATGGTGAAGAAGCACGTGAAGCCGAACCCTCTCAAGGGCACCACGGGTGGCGTGATCGACAAGACCATGCCCATCCATCAGTCCAACGTAGCGATCTACAACGCCGCCACCGGCAAGGCCGACCGCGTTGGCATCAAACTTCTGGACGGTGGCAAGAAGACTCGTGTCTACAAGTCCAGCGGCGACGAGATCAAGGCGTAACGCATCATGGCAAAGACCTCAACAGCCGCTGAAAGCAAGACGGCCAAGGCTCCCAAGGCCGCCAAGACTCCCAAGGCGGCTGCGCCCGCAGTCGCAGCCGGTCCAGTAGGCCCCGCGCCTGCTGCCCGTTTGCAGACGATTTACCGCGAGACCATCGTGCCTGCGCTGATGGAGAAGTTCGGCTTCACGTCCGTGATGCAAGTGCCGCGCCTGAAGAAGATCACGCTGAACATGGGTGTGAGCGAAGCCGTGTCGGACAAGAAGGTCATGGACAACGCGGTTGCCGACCTGACCAAGATTGCGGGCCAGAAACCGGTGGTCACCAAGAGCAAGAAGGCCATTGCGGCCTTCAAGATCCGCGACAACGTGCCCATCGGCACCATGGTGACATTGCGCGGGGTTCGCATGTACGAGTTCCTTGATCGCTTCGTTACCGTGGCGCTGCCCCGGGTGCGTGACTTCCGCGGTATCAGCGGCCGGGCTTTTGATGGCCGTGGCAACTACAACATCGGTGTCAAGGAGCAGGTCATTTTCCCGGAAATCGAGTACGAGAAGATTGACGCGATACGCGGCATGAACATCAGCATCACCACAAGCGCGAAAAGCGATGACGAGTGCAGGGCGCTGCTGACCGCGTTCAAGTTCCCGTTCAAGAACTAAGGCACCAGAAAGAGTCTTATGGCCAAACTGTCTGTCATTCAGCGCCAAGAAAAGCGCGAGAAACTGGTTGCCAAGTTCGCGAAGAAGTACGCCGAGCTCAAGGCAGTGTCCAACGACGCCAAGCTTTCCGACGAAGAGCGTTATGCCGCTCGTCTGGAGCTCCAGAAGCTGCCCCGCAATGCCAATCCGACGCGCCTGCGCAACCGCTGTGCGCTGACCGGTCGTGGTCGCGGCACCTTTCGCATGTTCGGCCTGGGCCGCAACAAGATCCGCGAGCTCGCCTTCAAGGGCGACATTCCCGGCATGGTCAAGGCCAGCTGGTAATTCGCCGAGAAGATCAGGAGATTTTTCATGAGCATGAGTGA
>CAZUKT010000612.1:1382-2783 GCA_964620975.1 uncultured Rubrivivax sp.
GGCCGACATGCTGACCCGCATTCGCAACGCCCAACGCGTTGCCAAGGCAGCGGTCACGATGCCGTCGTCGAAGCTGAAGGTCGCAATCGCGCAGGTGCTGAAGGACGAGGGCTACATTGATGGCTTCGCAATTCGCCCTAACGAAGGCAAGCCCGAGCTTGAAGTGGCGTTGAAGTACTACGCCGGCAAGCCCGTCATCGAGCGCATCGAGCGCGTCAGCCGGCCTGGCTTGCGCATCTACAAGGGCCGTGACGCGATTCCGCAAGTCATGAACGGCTTGGGTGTCGCCATCGTCACCACGCCCAAGGGTGTGATGACCGACCGCAAGGCTCGCCAGACCGGTGTCGGTGGCGAAGTGCTTTGCTACGTCGCTTAAGGGGAGCAGCAAGATGTCCCGCGTAGGAAAAATGCCTGTCAACGTGCCGCAAGGCGTGGACGTGGCCATTACGGCCGAACAGATCACTGTCAAGGGCAGCAACGGCTCGCTGGTGCGCAAGCTCCACCCGCTGGTGGCTGTGACCAATGACGCCGGCAAGCTCAGCTTCACGCCGGCCAACGACTCGGCCGAAGCCGATGCCATGAGTGGCACCATGCGTGCCCTGGTGGCCAATATGGTGGGCGGCGTAAGCAAGGGTTTTGAGAAGAAGCTCAACCTGGTTGGCGTGGGCTTTCGTGCACAGGCTGCCGGCCAAAAGCTGAATTTGCAGATCGGGTACTCGCATCCCGTGGTCAAGGAGATGCCCGTTGGCATCAAGGTGGTCACGCCGACGCAGACCGAGATCCTGATTTCCGGCCCCGACCGCCAGGTCGTGGGTCAACTGGCCGCCGAAGTGCGCGCCTTCCGTCCTCCTGAGCCCTACAAGGGCAAGGGCATCCGCTACGCCGGCGAGCGTGTGGTGCTCAAAGAGACGAAGAAGAAGTAAGGAGCGCAGCCATGAGCATCACCAAGAAGCAACAACGCCTGCGCCGCTCGCGGCAAACGCGTGTGCGCATTGCGCAGCAAAGCGTGGCCCGTTTGGCGGTACACCGCACCAACGTGCATATCTACGCCAGCATCGTCTCCAGCGACGGCACGCAGGTGCTTGCCAGTGCGTCTACGCTGGAGAAGGAAGTGCGCGCGCAACTCGCCGGCAACGGCGGCAATGTGGCAGCCGCGTCGATCATCGGCAAGCGTATTGCCGAAAAGGCCAAGGCTGCTGGCGTCGAGAAGGTCGCTTTCGACCGCTCGGGCTTTGCCTTTCACGGCCGCGTCAAAGCGCTGGCTGAAGCCGCTCGCGAAGCCGGTCTGCAGTTCTAAGCTGCGCCGCATCGAAGGAACATCAAGATGGCAAAGTTCACTCCCCGTGCGCAGGCTGAGGCCAACGACGACGGGCTCAAAGAGAAGATGATTGCGGTCAACCG
>CAZUKT010000613.1:0-2773 GCA_964620975.1 uncultured Rubrivivax sp.
ACACATGGCGATGCCCGCGCCCATCATGCCGGCACCCAGGATGCCGAGCTTGGCCACCTTGCTGCGGGGCACACCCTGCGGCCGCGAAGCGCCCTTCTTGATGGCATTCAGCTGGTACCACAGCGTGCCGATCATGTTGCGGCTTTGTGCGCTCATGCAGCAGGCCGCGAAGTAGCGGCTTTCCACCATGCTGGCGGCGTCAAAGTCCAAGAGCCCGCCTTCGAAGACGCTGCTCATGATGTGGCCGACGGCCGGGTAGTTGCCCCAGCTTTTGGCCGCCGCCACGCTGGGGGCAATGGCAAACATTTGCGCCATGGCCGGTGACCGTGAGTCACCACCCGGAAAGCGGAACTTGGGTTGGTCCCAGGGCTGCCGGGCCTTGGGGTTGGCGGCGATCCAGGCCCGCGCCTGATCCAGCAACGCATCGGCATCGGGCGCCACGGCCGACAGCAGGCCCATGGCCAGCGCCTTGGCCGGGCTCAGGTCATTGCCCTCTGCCATGATCTGCAACGCCTGCTGCATGCCCACCAGGCGTGGCAGGCGCACCGTGCCACCGCCGCCGGGCAGCAGGCCGAGCTTCACCTCGGGCTGGCCGATCTTGAGCCTGGGGTCGTCCAGCGCGATGCGCGTGTGGCAGGCCAGGGCCAGTTCCAGCCCACCGCCCAGCGCGTGGCCGTTGATGGCGGCCACCACCGGATTGCCCTGCAGTTCAAGCCTGCGCAGCACGGCCTTCATGGCCATGGACGCGTCAAAGGGCTGCTGCGGCGTGGTCCATTTCGACATGCGGTCGATGTCGCCACCGGCGCAGAAGTCGGCCTTGGCCGAGCTCAGGATCAGCCCCTTCACGGCCGGGTCGGCCAGCTTGTCCAGCGCCGCCGCGATGCCCGCCATCAACTCGTCGCCCACCACGTTCATGGGCCGGCCCGGCAGGTCCATGCGGGCCACCAGGATGCCGTCGTCGCCCAGGTTCAGCTTCACTGCATTCATGTTCACACCCGCTCGATGATGGTGGCAATGCCCATGCCGCCGCCCACGCACAGCGTGGCGCAGCCGGTGGCCAGGTTGCGGCGCTCCAGCTCGTCGAGCAAGGTGCCCAGGATGATGCAGCCCGTGGCGCCCAGCGGGTGGCCCATGGCAATGGCGCCGCCGTTGACGTTGACACGCGCCAGGTCCACGCCCAGGTCGCGCGCCGTCTTCATCGGCACCACGGCAAAGGCTTCGTTGATCTCCCACAGGTCCACGTCGCTCGCCGCCATGCCAGCCTTGGCCAGTGCCTTGCGGCAGGCCGGCGTGGGCCCGGTGAGCATGATGGTGGGCTCGCTGCCGATCACGGCTGCGGCGCGGATGCGCGCACGCGGCTTCAGCCCGGCCCGTGCGCCACCGGCGGCACTGCCCACCAGCATCAAGGCCGCGCCGTCCACGATGCCCGAGGAATTGCCCGCGTGGTGCATGTGTTCGATGTGATCCACCGTGGTGTACTTGCGCAGCGCCGTGGCGTCAAAGCCCATGCTGCCCATCATGGCGAAGCTGGCTTCCAGCTTGGCCAGGCCTTCGGCGGTGGCGGCCTCGCGGATGGTCTCGTCGCGGTCCAGCATCAGGAGGCCCGCAATGTCATGCACCGGCACCAGGCTGCGCGCAAAGCGGCCCTGCGACCGCGCCGCAGCCGCCTTCTGGTGCGAAGCCAGCGCAAAGGCGTCCACGTCGGCGCGGCCCCAGCCTTCCAGCGTGGCGATCAGGTCGGCGCCCACGCCTTGTGGCACAAAGCCCAGCTTGTGGTTGATGCGCGGGTCCATGAACCAGGCGCCGCCGTCGCTGCCCATTTGCCAGCGGCTCATGCTTTCCACGCCGCCGCCCACCACCAGGTCTTCAAAACCGCTGGCCACTTTGGCGGCGGCCAGGTTCACGCTCTCCAGGCCCGACGCGCAGAAGCGGCTTTGCGTGACGCCGGCCACCGTCTGCGCCCACTCGGCGTCCAGCACGGCGGTGCGTGCGATGTCAGCGCCCTGTTCGCCCACCGGCGTGACGCAGCCCAGCACCACGTCGTCTATCAGCGCCGTGTCCAGCGCGTTGCGGCGCTGCAGTGCCTGCAGCAGCGTGCGCAACAGCCACACGGGGCTGGCCTGGTGCAGGCTGCCGTCTTTCTTGCCCTTGCCTCGGGGCGTGCGCACGTGGTCGTAGATGTAGGCATCGGCCATTTTCTTTGCTCCTGGCGGTGCGGCGGCCCTGCCGCAGCTACCGCTTGTTGAGGTGCTCGCGCACGGTGGCGTTGATGACACGCAGTTCGGCCAGGGTGGCCTCGATGTGCGCTCGCCTGGTTTCCAGCTCGGCAATCGCGCCGTCTGTACGGGCCAGCACAAACTTCATCTGTTGCACGCGGCCTTCGCCGTGCGCGCCGTACAGATCCAGGTAGTGCTTGATCTCGTCCAGGCTCGCGCCGATGGCCTTGCTGCGCAGGATCAGCGCCAGCCGGGCACGGTCACGCCGCGTGTAGACCCGGGTGCCGTTGATGCGCCGGGGGCTGAGCAACCCCTTGTCTTCGTAGAAGCGAATGGTGCGCAGCGTGATGCCGAAGGCCGTGCACAACTCGGTGATGCCGAAGAGTTCACCCGTGTCGTCGTCACGGTGCGAGGCCACCACTTCCTGTGCGGTGGCCGCCTGTGCCTGCGTCGTGCGCGCCCGGCGTGCAGCCGGGCTGCTGCCAGGGTGAGCGGCGTTCACACCACGCGCTGCAGCTTCATGGCCACGCTCATGTCGCCGCTGACCTTGAACTTGC
>CAZUKT010000614.1:0-2768 GCA_964620975.1 uncultured Rubrivivax sp.
GGTGCCGCAGGCGCCCACGATGCCGTCACTGGGGCTGGCCAGGGTGTGTGCGTCGGCGTCCACCGCACGGGCGCCGGGTTTCAGCTCGCGCGTAAAGCAGTCGTGCAGGCTTTCAAACTGCTGCTTCTTGGCGTCGCTCAAGTCCAGCTCGGTAAAGAGCCGCCACACGGCAATGGACGCACGGCAGACCCACGGGTTGCGGATCTTGCTGAACCAGCCCATGAAGAGGGTCAGCGCATGGCGCGGCACGCGGTTGGTGAGCAGGAAGTTGAGGTCTTCCTGCAGCAGCAAGCGATTGCGCAACTCTGCCAATGTCACTGGACTGCCCTTCGCGCATTGCGCTCCGGGATGAGCGCTTGGGAGCGGCCCGGCACGCTCATGCCGCCAACGCCTGCAAGGTCATCGGCGTGTGCGACAGCACGGCCGTGTGCTCGGCGCGGCCGATGCCGACGTAGTCAAAGCCCAGTTGTTTCATCAGCACCGGGTCGTACAGGTTGCGGCCGTCCAGCAGCAGCGGCGTCTTCATCACCGCGCGCAGCGCGGCAAAGTCGGGGCTGCGGAATTCACGCCATTCGGTCACCACCAGCAGCGCCGATGCGCCCGCGGCGGCTTCCAGCGGGTGGTGCGCCAGGTGCAGGCCGGCACGGTCGGGCCAGTGGCGCGCCACACCGGGCATGGCCACCGGGTCAAAGGCCTGCACCCGGGCGCCCCGGCGCAGCAGTTCGTCAATGATGACGAGGCTGGGTGCTTCGCGCAGGTCGTCGGTGCCGGGCTTGAAGGCCAGGCCCCACAAGGCAATGGTGTGGCCCGCCAGTGATTCACCAAAGTGCTGCACCACACGCTGGCTCAGCAGCCGGCGCTGCCGGTCGTTGATGGTCTGCAGCGCGGCCAGCATGGGCAGGTCCACGCCGGCGTCGTGCCCCATGCGCTGCAGCGCCTTCACGTCCTTGGGCAGACAGGAGCCACCCCAGCCACAGCCGGCATACAAGAAGTGCGTGCCGATGCGTGGGTCACTGCCAATGCCCACACGCACTTGTTCGATGTCGGCGCCCACTTGTTCAGACAGCGCGGCCATCTCGTTCATGAAGCTGATGCGGGTGGCCAGCATGGCGTTGGCCACGTATTTGGTGAGCTCGGCGCTGCGCAGGTCCATCAGCAACAGGCGGTCGCGGTTGCGCAGGAAGGGCGCGTACAGCGCACGCATCAGCAGCGTGGCCTGCTCGTCGTCGGCGCCGATGATCACGCGGTCGGGCCGCATGAAGTCGTCAATGGCCACGCCCTCTTTCAGAAATTCGGGGTTGGACACCACGGCAAAGGGCAGCACCGCCGCGCGCTGTCGCAGCACCTGCGCCACGGTGGCATGCACCTTCTCGGCCGTGCCCACCGGCACCGTGCTCTTGTTGACGATGACCTTGTAGTCGGCCATGGTCTGGCCGATGGTGGCTGCGGCCGCCAGCACGTGGCCCAGGTCGGCCGAGCCGTCTTCGGCGGCCGGTGTGCCCACGGCGATGAAGATGATGGTGCCGTGCGCCACGGCACCGGCCGCGTCGGTGGTGAAGAGCAGCCGCCCGGCGGCGGCGTTGCGCTGCACCAGTTCTTGCAGCCCCGGCTCGTGGATGGGCATGTGGCCTTGCTGCAGGCCGGCCACGCGCGCCGCGTCCACGTCCAGGCAGACCACGCTGTTGCCCATGTCGGCCAGGCAGGCCGCCGTCACCAGGCCGACATAACCGGCTCCGAACACGCAGATCTTCATGGCGCTCCTCTTTGGGGGTGGGGTGTGCACAAGCCGCGTCACACGCGGGCTTCACGGCGTCAAACAGAGCTGATGCTCTTGGCGCGGCATGACCGTGGCGTGACCCCTTGCCGTCAGTTCTGTGACGGCGCACCCGCTTGTGTTTTTGCAGCCGCATCGGCAGCAGCCACAGGGCTGCCGCCACGGGCATTCATCAGCCTGTCAAGAGCGCGACTTAAAAGCGCAACCGTCACCACGCGCACAGGCACCCCATGACAGAACCCTTGTTCCTCACCGCCCTGGCCCTGGCCGGGCTGGCCGCCGCCTACCCGCGTGTGCGGCAACGGCTGGAGCTTTCACTGGCCAAGCACCCTTCACTGACCGGCCATTCGCGCATGGCCAAACGTGTGGCCGCGCTGGTGCCGGGTTATGCCTACGACGAAGCACGTTTCTTCAACGCCGACGGCGTGTCGGCCGACGTGCAGGCGCGCCGCCGCGACGGTTTTGCGCGGCTGACGGCTTCACTCAACGGGCGCCACAGTGAGTCCATCGCGCTCACCGCACAAGCGCGCGAGCGCATCTCAGACCTGCAGTTCACTGGCGCTTACCGCGTGCCGTTTCAGTTCAGCCCCTACCTGCGCCAACACCTGGGCCTGGGCGGCTTTGTGCAGAGCAGTGAAGGCGTAACGCTGACCGACATGGACGGCCGTGTCTTTTATGACCTGACCGGCTCCTACGGCGTCAACGTCTTCGGCAATGACTTCTACAAAAGCTGCATCAGCGAAGGCAGCGCACGTGTGGCCGACCTCGGCCCGGTGCTGGGCAGCCTGCACCCGGTGGTGGCCAGCAATGCCGAAACGCTGTGCAAGCTGTCAGGCATGGACGAAGTGAGCTTCCACATGAGCGGCACTGAGGCCGTGATGCAGGCCGTGCGGCTGGCGCGCTACCACACGCGCCGCAAGTATCTGGTACGCTTTTGCGGCGCCTACCACGGCTGGTGGGAAGACGTGCAGCCCGGCCCCGGCAACCCGCTGCC
>CAZUKT010000615.1:0-2744 GCA_964620975.1 uncultured Rubrivivax sp.
CTCACGATGCGCAACCTGGACATCGCCGACACCCGCGACAAGCTCGGCATCTACTCGCGCACCGGGCTGCTGGGCAGCGGCGCGGATGGGGCCATCCCCCTGCTGGGCGCACCGGCGGGTGAAGCCAAGGGGCGCTGAAAGGCAGGTCTGCACCCCCTGCGTGGGCGGTCTGCGGCAATCGGCCGCAGCCGGCGGGGCGCGATCCTGCGCTAATCTCCGCGCCCACCATGCCCCGCCTGTTGCGCCATCGCCGCCTCGCCCTGTGGGTGACGCTCGTCACCCTGGTGCTGGCCACGCTGGCACCCGGCGTGGCGCGCGCGCTGGCCTTTGCCAGCGGGGACGCTGCCCCCTGGACGGTGGTGTGCTCGGCCGCCAACGGCCTGCGCGCGGCCGACGGTGCCCCGGCCGCGCTGTCGGTGCATGGCGTGTTCGACAGCTGCCCGTTTTGCCTGGCCGGCCTGGACACACACGCCTTGCCGCCCGTGCCGTTGAGCCTGGCGCTGCCGCTGCGCCTGGCCGATGTAAAGCCCCGCGCCTTCTGGCATGCGCCCAGGCCGCTGTTTGCCTGGCGCGCCGCACAAGCGCGGGCGCCGCCCACGCTGAGCTGAGCCAGGCCGTGCCCGCGCGCTGACCCGCGCCGGGCCACGCCTTGGGCTCCGGCGTCGGGTTTGCCGTCGCCACCCTGGCCCGAGGGCCAGATGCTCCCAGCCTCTGTGGCCGCCCGCGTGCATCGCTGCTGGCCGCCACTCCCCATCAACGCCGCTGTCGCGTGCCCCCGAAGCGTGGGCCGTTGGTGCAGGGGCAAGGGCAGGCCCCGGCCTGCACGAAGGAAGACCCATGTCAAAAATCCGTACCCGCGCCCCGCGCCGGGCGCTGGCGCTGGCCTGTGCCCTGTGTTGCCAGGGCGCCATGGCGGCCGATGAGCCCGCCGCCGTCGTGGTGGTTTCCGGCACCCGCACCATCGCCGAGCCCATGCCGGCCACCACCGCCTCGGTGGATGCCTTGCAGATCGAAGAAAGAATCAACTCCGTCACCAGCGCTGGCGTGTTGCAGTACCTGCCCAGCATGCATGTGCGCGAGCGTTACATCGGCGACCGCAACGCCGTGCTCGTGATGCGCGTCAACAGCTCGGTGGCCAGCGCCCAGACCACCGTCTACGCCGACGGCCTGCTGCTGTCGAACTTCTTGAACAACAGCTTTGCCACGGCGCCGCGCTGGGGCATGGTGTCGCCCGAGGAGATCGAGCGCGTGGAGGTGCTCTACGGCCCCTTTTCGGCGCTGTACCCGGGCAACTCGGCCGGGGGCGTGGTGCGCCTGATCACACGCGAGCCCAAGCGTTTCGAGGCCCACGCCAAGGTGGATGTGTTCTCGCAGCGTTTTGCGCTGTACGGCACCGACCAGACCTTCAGCGGCGGCCACGTCAGCGCTTCACTCGGCCAGCCGCTGGGCGACGCCTGGTTCCGGGTGGCCGTGGATCACCTCGACAACCAGGGCCACCCGCAGACCTTTGGCAACACCACGGCCAAGACGGGTGCGCCGGCGGCGGCTGGCACCTACACCGATGTCAGCGGCTCGGCGGTGTTCCGCGACATCGACACTTCGGGCCGGCCGCGCATCATCGTCAGCTCCACCGGCATCGACGCCACGGTGCAGGACGTGGCCAAGCTCAAGCTCGGCTGGCGCGGCGCGGCCGGTTTGTCTGTCAGCTACGCGCTCGGTGTCTGGCAAAACGCCTCCAAGGGCACGGTGGACAGCTACCTGCGCGACGCCCATGGCCGCACCGTCTACAGCGCGGGCGCGGCGCAGGCCAACCCGTTCAAGTTCGTGCGTTTCGATGGCACCGACTACACGGTGTCGGCCGCCGCACCCAGCCGCAGCCACAGTGAGCACTGGATGCATGGACTGACGCTCAAGGCCACCACCGCCGCCGTGGACTGGGACCTGGTGGCCAGCGTGTACGACCAGCGCCAGGACGACACGCGCACGGCGCTGCCGCGCGACGGCTATGACGCGGGCCTGGCCGCCGTGCGCCCCGGCGGCCAGCTGACGCGCGCCGACGGCACCGGCTGGCACAACGTCGACCTGCGCGGCGAGTGGGCCAGCGGCCCCGGCCAGGGCATTGGCGGCAAACACAGGTTGAGTTTCGGCCTGCACCATGACCGCTACCGCCTGGCTTCGGTCACCTATGGCACGGCCGATTGGCTGAGCAGCGCCGACGGTGTGCGCAACACCGATTCCTACGGCAAGACGCAGACCCAGGCCGTGTACCTGCAAGACGAGTGGCAGTTCGCGCCGCGCTGGACGCTCATCGCCGGTGGCCGGCAAGAGCGCTGGCGCGCCTACGACGGCAGCAACTTCAGCGCCACCAACAGCGCGCCCAACCCGAAGGATCTGCAATACGCCGCGCGCAGCTACTCGCACTTTTCGCCCAAGCTGCATGCGGCCTGGCAGGCCACGCCGACGCTGGCGCTGCGCGCATCGGTGGGCAAGGCGGTGCGGTATCCCACGGTCTCCGAGATGTTCCAGACCTTCAACGGCCCCGGCGGCATCCGCTTCAATGACCCGAACTTGAAGCCCGAGGTGGTGCTGGCCTCGGAATGGGTGGCGCAGTGGCAGGGCGCCGGCGGCATGCTGCGGGCCTCTTACTTTCATGAAGCCAAATCCGACGCGCTGATCTCGCAGACCGATGTCACCGTCACGCCCAACATCAGCAGCATCCAGAACGTCGACAAACTGCGCACCCA
>CAZUKT010000616.1:0-2733 GCA_964620975.1 uncultured Rubrivivax sp.
GATCACGTCAAAGGCGCTGTTGGCGTGCACCGAGGTGAACACCAGGTGCCCGGTCAGTGCCGCCTGCACGGCGATCTGCGCGGTTTCGGTGTCGCGGATCTCGCCCACCATGACGCGGTCGGGGTCGTGCCGCAGCAGCGATCGCAAGCCACGCGCAAACGTCAAGCCCTTGCGTTCATTCACAGGCACTTGCACCACACCCGGCAACTGGTATTCCACCGGGTCTTCAATGGTCACGATCTTGTCGCCGCCGTGGTTGATTTCGCTGAGCAGCGCATACAGCGTGGTGGTCTTGCCGCTGCCGGTGGGGCCGGTCACCAGCAGCATGCCGTGGGGCTGCGCGGCCAGGCGCCGCAGCGTGGCGCAGGTGGTGGCGGGCAGGCCCAGGCCGGCCAGCGTCAATGCGCCGTGGGCCTGCGCCACGCTGGCGCGGTCGAGCACACGCACCACGGCGTCTTCGCCGTGCACGCTGGGCATGACCGAAAGGCGAAAGTCGATCTCGCGCCCCGACAGGCGCAGATTGAAACGCCCGTCCTGCGGCAGCCGGCGTTCGCCGATGTCAAGCTCGGCCATCACCTTCAGGCGCGACACCAGTTGTTCGGCTGTCAACGCACCGGCCACGTGGCGCACCGGCTGCATCACGCCGTCGAGCCGGTAGCGGATGTTCAGGCCGCGGGCGTCGCACTCAAAGTGCACGTCGCTGGCGCCGTCGTGCAGGGCGTCGTACAGCGTGGCGTCCAGCAGCCGCACCACCGGGCTTTCTTGTTCGGCCAGGTGCAGGGCCGACAGTTCCTGCGTGCCGTCAGTCTGCGGCGCCAGGCTGGCTTCGTCGCCCATGGCGGCCAGCGCACGGTATTCAGACGCGCCCAGCGCAATGAGCGTGTTGATGCTGGTGTCGTCGGCCACATGGCGCTGCACGTGGCGGCCGGCCCGGGTTTCCAGCCTTTCCAGCAGCGGCGCAGGCAGCGGGTCCACCGACAACACGGCCAGCCGGCCGCACAGCGCCTGCGCCAGCACCACACGCCAGCGTTGGGCCTCGGCCGGTGGCCACAAGTCAAACGCCGCGCGCCAGGGAGCGCCCTGCGTGGGCAGGCAAGCGGCCAACACATCGGCCGAGCGCAGGCCGGCACCCGAGCGGAATTCCAATGCCGCGTTCACTGCACCTGCTCCGCAAGCTGGAAGATGGGCAGGTACAGCAGCACCACCACGGTGCCGATGAAGCCGCCCATCAGCAGCATCAACACGGGGTTCAGCAGCTTGGTGACCCAATCGCTCAGGCGCTCCAGTTCTTCGTCGTGGAAGGTGGCGGCCTGCGCCAGCATGTTGCCCACGGTGCCGCTCTTTTCACCCACACGCAGCATGCGCAGGGCCACCGGCGTGGCCAGGCCAAACCGCTCCAGCGCGTCTGACAAACGTTCACCCCGCGACACGGCTTGCGTGGCTGCGTCCAGCGCCGGCCGCAGCCTTGCGGCCACCACCGGGCGAGTGATCTGCATCGCGGGCAAGGCCGGCACACCGGCAGCCAGCAGCATGCTCAGCGTTCGGTACAGGCGTGCCAGCGCCAGCGTGCGCAGCTTGGCGCCCAACGTGGGCAGGTGCCACAAGGCATTGAGCATGGCTTCGCGCCAGGCGGTGTGTTGCCAGGCCAGCCAGGGCGCGGCCAGCAAACCCAGCGCCAAGGCCGTGGCCGTGAAAGGAAACGCGCCGGCCACCTGGCCCACGTCCAGCAACAGGCGTGACAGCGGCGGTATGTCGCCTGCCATGCCGTCCAGCAAGGTGGCAAAACGCGGCACCACCACGATCAGCAAAAACATCACCACGGCCATGCTGGCCACCACCAGCATCAGCGGGTACAGGCTGGCCGACACCAGCCGTGCGCGCAGGCCGTCCACCCAGGCCACATAACGTGCGTGCGAGGCCAGCGCCTCTTGCAACTGCCCGGTGCGTTCTGCCGCGCCCACCACCGCCACAAAGAGGCCGTCAAAGTGTTGGGGCTGTGCGGCCACGGCGGTGGAAAAAGGCTCGCCCTGCCGCAGCCTGTCAATGACACCCGCCAGCGCAGCGGCCACACCCGCCGAGGCTTCTTTTTCACGCAGGGCGGTCAGGGCTTCAAGCAATGGAATGCCCGCGCCCAGCAGCACCGCCAGCTCGCGGCTGAACAAACCCAGCGCAAAGCGGGGCCGGGGGTTTGGCGGCAACGGGGCGCCGTGCAGAAACCGGATGTCGGGTCGGGGCATGGCAGTGTGTGGCAGTGGCTCAGCAGGCCGGTTCACCAGTTGCTGACGTCGGCGTCGTCGCCTTCGCCACCGGCCTTGCCGTCGCGGCCGTAGGACCACAGGTCCACCTCGCCGTGTTCGCCGGGGCTGCGGTACTGGTAGTCGCGGCCCCAGGGGTCACGGGGCAGGGCTTTGGCCAGGTAGGGGCCGGCCCAGCGCGGCTCATCGGCCGGGCGTGCCAGCAGCGCGGCCAGGCCTTGTTCGGTGGCGGGGTAGCGGCCGGTGTCGATGCGGTACTGGTCGAGCGACTTCTCGAAGGCGCCCATCTGCGCGCGCGCCACCTTGGTTTCCGAGCGGCCGATCTGCGCAAAGAGCTTGGGGCCGACGTAACCCGCCAGCAGGCCGATGATGACCATCACGACCAGCAGTTCGAGCAAGGTAAAGCCCGCACCGCGGGGACGAGTGGCTCTCATGGGTGGGGCTTGTGAACTTGCAGTTGGGGCATGCAGAAGAGTCG
>CAZUKT010000617.1:0-1372 GCA_964620975.1 uncultured Rubrivivax sp.
GCACCAAGGGAACGGCTCAGGGTTGGCCAGGCCCAATCCTGTGCGGCAGACGTCGGCCCAGAACCGCACGGCGGTCTGACCGCCAATGTCGGGTGACACCACCCACAGTGCACTGCGGGGGCCACCAACACCCGCAAACAGCGGGGCAAGCCCATCAAACGAATGCTCGACGGCGGAGCGCTCTGAACCGCTCACATCAAGCGCGAGGCAAACATTCTGTGTGGGCACCGGATCGTCCACAACATGATGGGCTTGGCTCATGCGGGCCACCGCCGCAGCAGCAACGCCGAGTTCAAGCCGCCGAAGGCAAAGGCGTTGTTGATGACCCAGCGCAATTCCATCGGAAGCGCTTCACGCGTGCAAACGACACCGTCATGTTCATCCGCTGCATCGTGACCCCAGGTTGGCGGCACGATCTGCTGGCGCAGACCCTCGATGCAGATGGCCAACTCCAGCGCAGATGCAGCACCCAGGGCATGCCCCAGTGCGCCTTTGCTGCCGCTGACTGGGGGCAGGTCGGCGCCAAACAAAGAGCGCAGGGCCTTGGCTTCAGCGCCGTCCGAAGCCCGCGTGCCGGTGCCGTGGGCGTTGACCCAGTCGATGGCACTTGGCGGCACGCCGGCCAAGTCGAGCGCTGACTGCATTGCACGCGCCATGCCTGAGCCGTCGGCCAAGGGGGCCGTGGGGTGGTAGGCATCGCAGGACAGACCCAGGCTCACCACCTCTGCCAAGGGCACGGCCCCTCGGGCCAGTGCGTCGCCCGAAAGTTCAAGCACGAACATCGCAGCGCCCTCACCCAGCAGCATGCCGCTGCGGTGGCGGTCAAACGGGCGGCAGCAGTCCTGCGCCATTGCACGAGAGCGACTGAATCCAACCATGGACAGACGCGAGAACGGCTCTACCCCACCCGCGAGCGCGATGCGCACGTCGCCATCACGCAGTGCGTCCATTGCAGCGCCTACCGCATAGTTGCCGGCTGCGCAGGCCGTGGCCAAGGACTGGTGCGGCCCCTTCAACGCAAAGCGTGCCCGCAGACCCTGGGTGAATGAAGGCACACGATAGTCGGCGACTTCCACGGCCTCGCCTTCCGCTGCTGCCTCGAAGGCAGCGCTCTCGCCCAGCGTGCTGCCCACATAGACTCCACACGCTTCGGGCAAACCCGGCGCCGTCTGCCCTTGGGCAGCGGGGTGAAGGCCCGCCATCACAACGGCTTGTTCGGCCGCAGCCAGCGCCAAGGCTCGGCCGCGCCGAAGCGGCGGGTGCTGGAAGCTGACGGCATCGTCGTCAATGCGGCATGCCATTGCGCAGCGGAAGCCGGCCAGGTCCGGCCACTCGCGAACAGCGCTTTCGCCGCGCACCAGGCGGTGCCACA
>CAZUKT010000617.1:1382-2724 GCA_964620975.1 uncultured Rubrivivax sp.
GGCCGACGTGCCCAGCGGCGACATCACACCCACGCCGGTAACAACCACGGCCTGCGGGTTCATGGCAGGCCCCGCCGTCTGCCCAACAGGTAGTCCACCATCGCCTGCAGGGTCACAAAGTGCTGCAAGTCCGCGTCGGGGATCATCATTTGCAGGCGCTGTTCGACCCGGGCCACCAATTCGACGAGGTCCAATGAGTCCAGTGCCAAGTCGGACTTGAACAGGGCGTCGTCAGGCCACACCGGCGGTAGATCCGGGCGAATGCACAGAAGTTCGTTGCGCAGCATCACGGCGATGCCTTCGTGTTCGGCGCATGCAGACGCGCTTTGGGGGGCCTCATGCATGCCGATGAACCGCTCGTGCACGTCTCAGACCGGACGCCGACGCGCACAGCGGCGCCAGCGGGTCACCGATCAACCGGTACGAGGACACGGCAGAAGGCGACATGGGTGCACCGTTTGCCACGAGTTCGCCAATCGTCTGTGCCCCGGCAAGCAAGGCATCACACAGGCCCACCGCCCAGCGGGTGTTGTCGGTGTGCAGGGTGTCACCCACCGCGCCCACGCTGGCCGCCGCGACGCCACGCAAAGGCAGGCTTTCTGCGTAGGACAAGCCCACACGGCGCCGGCTCGCCGTGCGGCAGCACAACGACACCATCGCACCCAGCGGTTCGCCGCAAAAGCCGTCGAAATGGTGGCTGCGCAGCCCGTGGTAGCCGACCCAGCCAACTGGGCGCCCGTGGCCCAGGTAGATGCCGAGCCCCAAGCCGCTGCCCAAGGCCTTGACCAGGTCATCACGCATCAGCACATCGGCGGTCCAGCGAAAGCCCTGTACCTGAGGCGCCATAAGCGTGGCCATGCGTTCGACCACTTGGATGTACTGCCCTTGCCACTGCCCGAGCAAGGCCACGCCAGCGCAGGCCACCGCACGCCGAGGGCGCCGGTGCGTGTCTGCCGCGCAAGTCGCAAAGCGGCGCAGTGCGGCCGCGTTGGTGGCCGGCAACCAGGCAGTCGGCACGCGGAGCCCGTGATGGTTGGTGACGAAGGGTGCATTCAGCACGGTGGCAGGCGCCCGGGCCCGGGGCCCGACCAGCAAGGCCGCAGTGAAACCGCCCTCTTCTTGCAGCAGCCTTTGCAAGGGCGGCAACCCAGCCACATAGGCCTGCGTGGTGACCTGGGCGCCAGTGTGGCGCCAGCCCTCCACAAGCTCGGCCAAATCCGCAATGTGAGCCTTGGGCACCAGCAGCAGCACATGCGGCTGGGTGTTTGCGGCCGTCATGCGGGATTCGGATGCGTATGAACCTAGTCCACAAACTACTGCCACGGCGCCAGTTCTGGCGCCG
>CAZUKT010000618.1:0-2711 GCA_964620975.1 uncultured Rubrivivax sp.
ACGCCGTCATCGACGTCAACCTGCGCGGCGTCTTCCACTGCGCACAGGCCGTGGCTGACACCATGGTGGCGCAGGGCGGCGGCGTCATCCTCAACGCCAGCAGCGTGGTCGGCATTTACGGCAACTTTGGCCAGACCAACTACGCCGCCAGCAAGTTTGGCGTGATTGGTTTTACCAAGACCTGGAGCCGTGAACTGGGCCCCAAGGGCATACGTGTCAACGCCGTGGCACCGGGTTTTGTAGAGACGCCCATACTGGCCACCGTCCCCGAGAAGGTGTTGCAGCACATGCGCGAGCAAGTGCCGCTGCACCGTCTGGGCAAGCCCGAGGAAATCGCCAACGTCTACGCCTTCCTGGCCAGCGACGAAGCCAGCTACATCAACGGCGCCGTCATTGAAGTGTCGGGCGGCATGACTGTCTGATCGGGGGCCCCCGGCCGGGTGCGGTCGGCACCAGCGACAATCCGGCCGATGTATGCACTGTTTGATGACGCCGGCAAATTCCACGCCGGCCGGTTGATGTCCGAGGCTGAGGCCTCGGTGCAAGTGGAGCTGGATTCCGGCAAACGCGTCAAGGTCAAGGCGGCCAACGTGATGCTGCGCTTTGACAAACCCGCGCCGGCCGAATTGATGGCCCAGGCGCAGGCGCTGGCGGCCGAAATCGACCTCGACCTGGCCTGGGAATTTGCGCCCGACACCGAGTTTGGCTTCGCCGACCTGGCACGCGACTACTTTGATGCCAAGGCCGGGCCCGAAAAGCAGGCCGCCGCGCTGCTGTGCCTGTTTGATGCGCCGCATTACTTCAGGCGCATGGGCAAGGGCATGTTCAAGAAAGCGCCCGAAGAAATCGTCAAGGCGGCCCTGCTGGGCATTGAACGCAAAAAACAGCAGGCCGCGCAGATCGAGTCCTGGGCCGCTGAACTGGTGGCGGGCCAATGCCCGGCACCCGTGCGCGAACAGCTCTTCCGTATCCTCTTCAAGCCCGACAAGAACGGCCCCGAATACAAGGCCGTGGTCGAGGCGTCCAAGCGCGCCCAGCGGGCACCGCTGGACTTGCTGACGGCGGCCGGCGCCATTGAAAGCCCCTACCAGTTCCACTGGCGGCGTTTCTTGTTTGACGAATTCCCCAAGGGCACCAAATTCCCCGCCGGGCTGGCCGCGCCCGTCATCAAGGAAGTGCTGCCCACGGCCACCGTGCAGGCCTTTTCCATCGACGACTCGGCCACCACCGAAATCGACGACGCGCTCTCGGTGCAAGGCCTGGGCACGGGCACGGTGGTGTTTGGTGTGCACATTGCTGCGCCGGGGCTGGCCATCACACCCGACTCGCCACTGGACAAGGTGGCGCGCGAGCGGCTGTCCACCGTGTACATGCCGGGCTGGAAGATCACCATGCTGCCCGACGCCGTGGTGCAGGCCTACACCCTGCTCGAAGGCAGCGACTGCCCGGCCCTGAGCTTGTACGTGACGCTGGACGAGGCCACGCTGGAAGTGCGGGGCCACGAAACCAGGCTCGAACGGGTGCCGATTGCCGCCAACCTGCGCCACGACAAGCTCGACGCGCTGGTGACTGAAGCCTCCCTCGGCGGTGACACACCGGCCGACTATGCCTTTGCCCCCGAGTTGGCCTTTGCCTGGCGCCTGGCGCAGGTGCTCAAGGCGCGGCGCGAAGTGATCCGGGGCAAGCCCGAGACCTTCAACCGGCCCGACTACAACTTCAGGTTGGCTGGCAATGACGATGAGCCGACCGGGCACGAGACGGTGTCCATCAGCACCCGGCGGCGCGGCGCGCCGCTGGACCTGATCGTGGCCGAAGCCATGATCCTGGCCAACAGCACCTGGGGCGGCTGGCTGGCCGAACATGGCGTGCCGGGCATCTACCGCAGCCAGGCCAGCCTGCTGCCGGGCATCAAGGTGCGCATGGGCACCAAGCCCGCGCCACACGCCGGCATGGGCGTGGCGCAGTACGCCTGGAGCACCAGCCCATTGCGGCGTTATGTGGATCTGGCCAACCAGTGGCAGATCATTGCCTGCGTGCGCCACGGCCGCACCGCGGCACTGGCCGCCCCCTTCAAGCCCAAGGACGCCGCGTTGTTTTCGGTGATCTCGGGTTTTGAAGGCGCCTACATGGCCTACAACGGCTTCCAGCAAGGCATAGAACGCTACTGGACACTGCGCTGGCTGGAACAGAACGCCGTGGCAGAGTTGCAAGCAAGCGTCATGAAGGACGGCCTGGTGCGCGCCGACACGCTGCCACTGGTCTTCAGGGTCGCGGGCACTGAAAACCTGCCACGGGGCAGCCGCATCAGCGCACGCATCACCGGCATGGACCTGCTCACGCTGGACTTGCATGCCAGCTTGGCCGCGCGCCTGGACGCGCCGGTGCTGGCTGAACCCGAGGCACCCGAAGACGACGAGACCGAGCCCGTCGGCGCGCTGCACCTCGCCATTGATCTGGACGACGGCGCACCCACTGCGCCCGGCGGCGGATCGGAAGCGGCTGCGCCCACACCGGCCGCCGAGGCCAGCTGACACCGCACGGCCATGAGCTGGCGCAACCTGTCGACCCTGCACTGGGCGCTGCTGGCTTCAGCCGCCTTTCACGGTGGGCTGCTGACGGTGCGGTTTGTGGATCCGGAAGCCTTCAACCGTGCCTTCAAGGACACGCCGCTGGAGGTGATCCTGGTCAACGCCCGCAGCGCTGAGGCCCCG
>CAZUKT010000619.1:0-2705 GCA_964620975.1 uncultured Rubrivivax sp.
AATCAGATTTGCTACTGTTTTAGTAGCTATTGAAGTAGATTCCAAGGGGGCAAAAAGCACTTTTGACTCAATCTTCAGGCGCTGGATGTGGCGATAGATGCCCTCAAACGCTTCAGCGTCAATGACCGGCCCTACGTCAGTGGCAATGTCAGCGGTGTCGCCCACCACCAGTTCCTTGGCAGCACCATGCAGCATCTTGATAACACCATCGGCGATGGCCTCGTGCACACACAACAGGCGCAGCGCCGAGCACCGCTGGCCGGCAGAGCGGAACGCGCTTTGCACCACGGCGTCCACCACCTGCTCGGGCAGCGCGCTGGAGTCCACGACCATCGCATTGATGCCGCCGGTCTCGGCGATCAGTGGGACGATGGGTCCGTCCTTTGCTGCCAGTGCGCGATTGATGATTTTGGCAACCTGGGTGGAGCCGGTGAACACCACACCCGCCACCCAGGGTTGCGCGACCAGTGCTGCGCCCACCGTTTCGCCGGCGCCGTGCGCCAATTGCAGCACGTCGACCGGCACACCGGCGGCATGCAACAGTTGCACCGCCACCTGTGCCACGCCCGGCGTCTGCTCGGCCGGTTTAGCCAGCACCGCATTGCCAGTGGCCAGTGCCGCGGCAACCTGGCCAACGAAGATGGCCAGCGGAAAATTCCACGGGCTGATGCAGACCCACACGCCGCGCGCGGTGAGCGACAGCGTGTTGGACTCGCCAGTCACGCCAAAGCTGTGGCCAGCCAGCGCGGGCGGCAGGTGGTGGATCTGCGGTTGTGACAGCGGCTGCATGATGCGCTGGGCCTCATCCGCGTAGTAGCGCAGGAAGTCCACTGCCTCGCGCACCTCGCTCACCGCATCACCCCAGGTCTTGTGCGCTTCCTTGACCAACAGGGCGCAGAACATCGGGGTTTGTTCGAGCATGGTGTCGGCCGCACGGCGCAGAATAGCAGCGCGCTCGGCCACCGGTGTGCGACTCCAGCCCTTCTGGGCTGCGGCACACGTGGCGAACACGCCGGTGGTGCGGCGCGTGTCGAACTCGGGCACAACCGGTACCGGTGTCGTCGCCAGCGCGGCCAGCAACGGGTCATGCATGCTGGGCACGGTCAGGTCAAGGCCGGTGCTGTTTTTGCGCGCGCCGGGGTGGGTGCCAAACAGGTCGGGCGGCAGCGGCAGGCTGGAATGCGGCTCCAGGCGAAGCGGCGAGGTAAGCAGGTCCTGCATATCCACCGTGGGGTCGGCCATCTGGTGCACAAAGGAAGAGTTGGCGCCGTTCTCCAGCAGGCGGCGCACCAGGTAGGCCAGCAAGTCGCGGTGGGCACCCACCGGCGCGTACACGCGGCAGGCCACCAACGGGTTCTTGAGCACCTCGCGGTAAATGCCCTCACCCATGCCGTGCAGGCGTTGCAGTTCATAGGGCGCACCGGTGCGCGCGGCCATCTGGAGGATGGCGGCTATTGTGGCGGCGTTGTGCGTGGCGAACTGGGGGTAAATGGCGTCGGGCACATCCAAGAGCGCACGGGCGCAGGACAGGTAGGACACATCGGTATGGTGCTTGTGGGTGAATACGGGGTAGTGCGGCAGGCCGTATTCCTGAGCGCGCTTGATTTCGGCGTCCCAGTACGCGCCCTTGACCAGGCGGCACATCAGGCGCACCTGGTAGCGCCGGGCCATGGCAGTCACACATTCAATGAGTTCCAGTGAACGGGTCTGGTAGGTCTGCATGGCCATGCCAAAACCACGCCACTGCGGGCACTCGGCAGCCACCTTGGCGACCAGCGCCTCCAGCACTTCGAGCGTCAGTTCCTGGCGCTCCACCTCTTCGGCATCGATGGTCAAGTTGATGTTAGCCCGCGCTGCAAGCTGGCACAGGCTCCAGACGCGTGGCACCAGCTCGGCCATGATGCGCCCGCTCTGCGCATCCTCAAAGCGCGGGTGCAGAGCGCTGAGCTTGATGGAAATACCATCATTTTCTTCCATGGCCCTCGTGGAATGGGCATGAATAGCTATGGATTCAATAGCATCGGTATAACTCTTTAGATACCGTAACGCATCCACATCCGTCCGCGCGCCTTCGCCCAGCATGTCGTAAGAGTATCGAAGTGACGTCTTCTTGCGCGCGGCATCGGCCTCGTTCTGTGCCTCCTGCATCGTCTGGCCCAGCACAAACTGGCGGCCCAGCAATTGCACGGCGCGCAGCGTGGCGGCCACCACGGTGCGGGCGCCCAGCTTGGCCATCAGACCGGGTTCTGCCTTGGGTCCGGCACCGGATTGCGCATCGGGCAGGAAATGTTTGGACATGGCAATGGCCGTGCTGGACAGGCGCGACAACACCTTGTCACCGCTTCCATCAAAGTCGGCGCGGCCCAGTTGGTCGGCGGTGAGGGCAATGGCAGTCTCGGCATCGGGCACACGCAGCAGGGCTTCTGCCAGGCGCATCAACGCCAGACCTTCGGCGCTGGAGATCGGGTATTCCTTGAGCAGGCTTTCCATCGCCCAGAACGGCGGCGGGTTGTCGCGCACGGACTGCACCCAGGGCGTCGCGGCACGGGCAGCGGCAGCCCAGTCCAGCGACTGGCTGACGCTTTGCAGGTGGCGAGCGACGACTTCGGCCTCGGGGCGGTAGGGGAAGGGTAGGCGTTGGGCGACGGACATGGTTGTCTCCGATGGAATGTAGTTACCGATTAAGTCGCTATGATCTTTGAATC
>CAZUKT010000620.1:0-2704 GCA_964620975.1 uncultured Rubrivivax sp.
GCGCCGTCGTGCGGTGCTCGGGCGACACGATCACGGTGGTGAATCTGCTCGACGCACCAAGGTTTTCGGGCCTGGTCGAGATCCTCGAACCGATGGTCGAGGGCTACATCGCGAGTGCCGACTTCATCGCAATCAACAAGGTCGACCAGGTCGCGCTGCACGATCTGCAGGACATTCGAGCGCGGATCGGGGCCATTGCTCCGGGCAAGGCGGTGGTCGAAATCTCGGCGTCTACCGGATCGAACGTGGATGCGCTGATCGGTGAACTGATTGCAAGGTGACGGCCGTGGACGATGCGTTCGAAGTCTTCTCCGGCGCCTGGGTCCTGCAATGCCCTTCGTCGAATTCCGGCGGGCGCGCTGCCCTGGGTTTGGTCGCCATTTTCGAAGCGCTGCTGGCTGACTTGCGCCATGCCGGCATGCCGTTCATCGGGCACATCAAGGCCGTGGTCGATGCAGGCGTGGCCGGTCAGGTGGCACTCTCCGTCACTCGATACGACGAAGGCTTGCGTGTCGAAGGACAGTTCACCGGCGAGTTTTCCGGCTTCGAGTTGGCGCTCAACGTCATCTTGGTGCGTCCAACTGCATACAAGGCCGCTGAGCTCATCTCTGGCGCCTGGCTTCAAGCGGTGTTCGATAGGGTCATGACGCCGGGTTGATGGAGACGGGAGCGCAGCGACATGATGGTCAGCAAGGCGGCGTCAACAAATGCCTCTGCAAACTTGCCAGGTGTCCCGCGACGCTGCTTGTCCGCACCCCTGGGTCGGTCGGAGCGAGCGCACAGTTCCCATCGCCATCAACTGCGCTTGCGCTGAGGTAAATTGTTGCCGTGTCGGCGCCCTCGACCATGACGGCTGCGCCGCTTTGAATTCGGCACAGTGGTATGGACCGAGAAGACCCCGGCCGCTCGGCAGGCCAACCCCGGGCGCCCAATGCCGGGGCGGAAAGAGGGCTCTTTGTGTGATGGACAGGGCTGGCCACGCCGACCGCGTGATTTACATGCGAAAGGTCTCACCTCGATGAGCATCGGATCTGCACGCAGCGCGAACATGCATCTGCCGCTGCTGCTGAAGGACGTGCGCGCATGCACGCTGTGCGCCGCCTTCTTGCCGCATGGGCCGCGGCCCGTGTTGCAGGTGGACCCCGAAGCGCGCATCCTGATTGCCGGCCAGGCACCCGGCAGCAAGGTGCACGCCAGCGGTGTTGCCTTTGACGATGCCAGCGGAGAGCGCTTGCGCAAGTGGATGGGCCTGAATCGCGATACCTTCTACGACCCGCAGCGGGTCGCCATCCTACCCATGGGCTTTTGTTACCCTGGCACCGGGCGTTCGGGTGACCTGCCGCCTCGTCGTGAGTGCGCGCCGCAGTGGCGTGCACGTTTGCTGCAGGCCATACCGCGCATCGAGCTGACTCTGGTCATTGGCCAGTACGCGATGGACTGGCATCTGCCGGGTCAGAGGATGCATAGCCTGACCGAGACCGTGCGGGATTGGCATGGTCACTGGCCGGCGTTGCTGCCGATGCCGCACCCCAGCCCACGCAACAATATCTGGCTCAAGGCCAACCCATGGTTTGAGACGGAGGTGGTGCCGGCGTTGCAGACCCGTGTTCAATCGATACTGGCTTCGGTTTGACGTGTTGATGTCTTCAACGATGTTGTTCTGATGGCGCTGAGCCGGGCAGTAGTTCGGATGCGGTATCAAGCCTCTGCGTCACTCTCCAGATGGCGGCTGGCCATGAAGGCCAGAACTGCCACGAACAACATCGACAAGGACATCAAAGACAACGCATAGCCCAGCGCCTGGGCACCCAACTGCGGGCGCAGCAGGTCACTGACCACGCCGGTCACCACCGGCCCCAGGCCGGCGCCGATGAGCGACATGAAGAAGAGCAGCACGGCCACCGCCATCGCCCGCCGGCCCGCCCCACACACCGCGTGCGCGGCGGTGAAGAAGGCGGGCAGCGTGGCGCTCATCAGGCAGCCTGCGACGGCGCCAATGGACAGGAAGAGCCAGAAGTCCTGCACCATGAAAGCGGCCACGTAAAGTGGGGTGGCTGCCACCATGCTCCAGGCCGGCACGCGCAGCAGCCAGCGGCGGTCCAGTCGGGCCAGGCGGTCGGTGAGCCAACCTCCGCCCAAGGTGCCGATCAGGGCTGCCACCGCGCTGACGCCGCCATAGGCAGTGCCCACCGCCTTCAGGTCCACGTTCATGGCGCGCATCAGGTGGGAAGGCACGAACAGCAAGGCGCCGTAGGCAAAAAAAGCCCACAGCGTCAGTGCGATCGCAGAGTAGCGAAAGCTGCGCTTGTGCCACAGCACCAGCAGCGTCGCGGTGACCGACTCCGGGCCCTGGCCTGCGCGGGCAGCAGCAAACTGAGACTTCAAGGCAACGCGTGGCTCTTTCAGACCCCACATCGTGAACATGGCGATCAGCAGGCCCGGCACCGCCACCGCAAACAGCGTCCGGCGCCAGCCGTACTGCGCCACCAGGTGCGAGCCGCCGATGAACGCCAGCAGGTAGCCCACCGTACCCGCCGAGGTGAAGATGGCCAGCGCGCGTGCCCTTTGGTGCGCCGGGAAGTAGTCCACCAGCAGCGACTGGCTGACCAGCATTGAACCGGCTTCGCCCACACCCACGCACACCCGCGCCAATGCCAGTTGCCAGAAGGTCTGGGCGGCGTGGGCATGGGCCTCGGCTCCAACG
>CAZUKT010000621.1:0-1334 GCA_964620975.1 uncultured Rubrivivax sp.
ACACCGCATAACCGCCGGCAGCGGTGTCCAGGTTGCTGTTGTTGCCCAGGTTGATGAAGAACTCTGAGGTGGCCGAATTCAGCACCGATGTACGTGCCATGGCCAGTGAGTTGCGCAGGTTGGAAAGGCCCTTGCCCACTTCCAGCGCAATGGGCGCGTCGGTGGCTTTGGGCGTCGGTGCCGGACCACCGGCCACCAGCGGGCCGGCATAACCACCACCCTGGATCACAAAACCCGGCACGTGGCGGTGGAAGACGGTGCCGTTGAAGTAACCCTTGTTCACGTAGGCCAGGAAGTTGGCCACGGTGATGGGGGCGTGGTTGATGTGCAGCGTCACCACCACGTTTCCGGTGACGCCAGCACCGTTGGTCACGGCCAGCGTCACTTGCGGCTCAATCTTGGGCGGGTCAGCGGCGTCCCCGCCGCCGCCGCAGCTGGCCAGCAACGCAAGTGCAGCAAGGGACACGATCAGGCGACGGGATGGGTGGTTCATGCGGGCCTTTGAAGAAGAAGGGTGGAAGTAAGGAGGCAGGTGCGTCATTCAAACATGAGCCGGCGCAGGCCGCGCCAGGTGAACAGATTGCCGGGGTTGCTGGTTTCTTCCAGCAGGCCCGACAGCCGCTTCAGGATGCGCGGGCTGCGCCTTGCGCGCCACACCACCACGTCGGCAATCCAGGGCCGCAGGTTCACATGGCTGGCGGTTTCGTACATCTCAAAGCGCGGTGCCAGGCCGGCCAGCGTGCTTTCGTAGTGCTGGCGCACGGCGGCGTCGCTGGCTTGCGGGTCATGCAGCAGCGCTTGGGCTGCCAGCAGGCCGGTTTCCAGCGCCTTGCCGATGCCTTCGCCGGTAAAGGCGTAGGTGCTGCCAATGGCTTCGCCCGTGGCCAGCATGCCAGGGCGGCTCCATTTGGCGCCACGCAGCGTGCAGCGCAGCGGCGCGCCTTTGATGTCGCCCAGTTTCTGGCCGTTGCGCATCAGTTCACCCGCCGGGGCGTAGACATCGCAGAAGGCGTCAAACATCTCACGCAGGTTCACGTCGTGCATGCGGCCCTTGCCGCTGCGGCTGACGATATGGCTGCCCGTCAGGCCGGCGCCGATGTTGAACACACCACCCGGCCCCGGAAAGATCCAGCCGTAACCGCCACGCAGCCGGGGGTGCCACACCATCTGCAGTTGCTTGATCTGGCCCACCAGGCCGCTGTGCTGCACGTAGCCACGCAGCGCCACGCCGCTGGGGGTGTGGCGTTCACACAGGCCAGCGGCTGTCAGCGCCTGCGGCACGGCGCCGGTGGCCAGCACCACCCAAGGGGCGCGGATTTCATGGGGGCCGGCTG
>CAZUKT010000621.1:1344-2702 GCA_964620975.1 uncultured Rubrivivax sp.
GCGGTCTTGAAGCGCGCACCCACCACGCGGTCGCCGTCCAGCAGTGGCGCCTCAAACCGCAGTGGCGTCAGCAACTGCGCGCCCGCACGCTGCGCGTTGCGCACCAGGATGTGGTCCAGCACCTTGCGTGGCAACACCGAAATCGTGCCTGGGACGTCCACCATGCCACCGCGTGGGCCTATGCAGCGCACATGCGGCACATGGGTGGCCAGCGCGGCCACTTCGTCATACACACCCAGGCGGCGCAGCGCGGCATGGGTGTCGGGGATGAGGCCGTCGCCACAAACCTTGTCGCGCGGGAAGTCATGCTGGTCCACCAGCAGTACCTTCAGCCCGCTGGCCGCCAGGTGGTGGGCACAGGCGCTGCCGGCGGGGCCTGCGCCCACCACCAGCACCTCCGCAGACGTGGGCAGCGCCGGCACGGGCTCAGGGGCAGATGGGGGGGCAGATGGTGGCGTGGATGGCGGGGCAGACATGGCGGCGCGATTGTAGGCAGCGCTGCCCTGGCCGCCGGCGGCGGGGCTGGCCCTTGACCCGGCGCAAGACAAGCGCCGGGGCAGCGGCGCATCATGGTCTTCAACCGATTCCCGGAGATGGCCCCATGACACACCTGACCAAAGGCCAGCGCGCCTTGCTGGAGGCGGCTTTGCAGCAGCGCCTGGAGGTGCTGGACGTGCGCCTGGCCGACCACCACGGGGGCCTGACCCGCGCCGAGCATGCACACGCCATGTTGTCCGAAGACGCCCACGACGCCCGCCAGCGCGAAAGCGAACGCCAGCTTGACCTGAGCCAGTCCGACCGCGACACGCAAGACATTGCCGTGGCCAGCCAGGCCCTGGCCCGTCTGCGCGAAGGCGTCACTTACGGCACCTGCACCGACTGCGACGAAGGCATCCCGTTTGCGCGCCTGCAGGCCGAGCCCTGGGCGCTGCGCTGTGTGGACTGCGAAGGGCTGCGCGAGGCGGCCAAGAAGCGCAGCGGGTGAGTCTGCAGCGCGCCCGGCGCGTTGACCGGCGCGCCAGCGTCCGGTCGAACGCGCCGAGTTAGGCGCGCGCCAACGGCGTCGCGCCTATCGGCTCTTTACCCGCAGCCGCCATGCATGCAGCAGCGGCTCGGTGTAGCCGCTGGGCTGCTCCTTGCCCTTGAACACCAGTTCCAGCGCCGCCTGGTAGGCCGCGCTGGTGTCCCAATGGCCTGCCATCGGCTGGTACAGCGGGTCGCCCGCGTTTTGCCCGTCCACCACGGCGGCCATGCGGCGGAAGGTTTCATGCACCTGCTCGGCCGTGACCACGCCGTGGTGCAACCAGTTGGCGATGTGCTGGCTGCTGATGCGCAGCGTGGCGCGGTCTTCCATCAGG
>CAZUKT010000622.1:0-2700 GCA_964620975.1 uncultured Rubrivivax sp.
CCTTCCTCGTGGCGACCGCCGAAGCCATGCTGCAAGCCCACGGCATCGACCGCTTCCACCTCGTCGGCCACTCGATGTGCGGGCTGACGGCACTGATGCTGGCCCATGCGCATCCGGGCCGGGTCCTGAGCTTCGTCGACAGCGAAGGGAATGTCGCGCCGGAGGACTGTTTCATCAGCAGGCAGATCGTGGACTACCCGAGCGACAGCGCCGAGCGCTTCTTCGACGACTTCATCGAGTGCACCCGACACGCACCCGCCTTCGCCAGCGCGCTGTATGCGTCGAGCCTGCGGCACAAGGTCAGGGCCGGCGTGGTGGCTGGAATCTTCCGTTCGATGGTGGACCTGGCGGACCACGGCGCGTTGATGGACAAGTTTCTGGCGCTGCCGATGCCGCGCGTCTTGATGTATGGGCAGCAGAACGCGTCGCTGTCCTACCTCCCCACGCTTGGCGCGCACGGTGTTCGCTTGGCCGAGATTCCGCACTGCGGGCACTTTCCGATGTATTCGAATCCAGTCCTGATGTGGCGGGCCATCGAGGAAGCCGTCTCCTGGGTGCACCGGTAAGGGGATGCCTCCCAGGGCGGCTGCCAGCGGCTGCTCTTGAAGTAGTGCAGTGCCCGCAACGGGTCGATAGCACCCCGCGACCAGCGGGGGTTGGATGCCAGAAAGCTGTCGTCGGTGGCATGCGCCCCAGGAAGCTGATCCAGCAAGCCGATCTTGTAGCGCCGGTATGACATCGCCCTTGGTCTCAGCCTTGCGCTCGAACTCTTTCCTCAACTGCCGGCCAAGCCAGGCGCGACAACGTACGCCCAGCAGTCGCGGACCTGTGGCACGAGTCGCAGTCCTTAGGGCGTCATACGTCGGCGGTGAGCAAAGCTCCCCCAGGTAGCCGTAAGCCAGTCACAACAGCCAGCGGCCGCCAGTCGCAGAGCTGCGACGCGAAGCGCAACAATTCAGGCGCCCTACGACGGCATCGTCTTAGCATCGCGCCCCGTGCAATGCACTTCAGGAGCGCGCCATGGGTGAACGCAAGGTCTGCGTCGTCAGTGGTTCATCGTCGGGCATCGGTGCGGCCACGGTGCGGCTGTTTGCCAGCCGGGGCTGGAACGCGGTTGTCAACGCATCCAGCGACATGGCCCGCGCCGAGGCCGTGGCCCAAGAGTGCCGCGCCCTGGGTGCGCAGGCCCTGGTGGTGCAGGCCAACGTGGCCGACGACGCCGACTGCCTGCGCCTGGCGGCACAAACGCAGGCGCACTTTGGCCGCGCCGATGTGCTGGTCAACAACGCCGGCACGACCAAGTTTGTGGCGCTGAAGAACCTGGACGGCCTGGAGGCGGAAGACTTCCAGCGCATCTATGCCGTCAACGTGGTGGGTGCCTACCAGCTGACGCGGGCCCTGGTGCCGCTGCTGCAGCAGCAAGCCGGTGCGGGCGTGGTCAACATCTCGTCGGTGGCGTCGATGATGGGGCGCGGCTCTTCACTGGCCTACATGGCCAGCAAAGGCGCGCTGAATGCGCTGACCGTGGGCCTGGCGCGGGCGCTGGGGCCGGCCATCCGTGTCAACGCCATCGCGCCGGGCCTGGTGGATTCGGCGTGGCTGCAGCAGGGCCTGGGCCCCGAGCGCTACGCCGCGCACCTGAAGGCGTGGACCGACACCGCCGCCCTGGCCGCGCCCATCACCCCCGAAGACGTGGCCGAAGCCGCATGGTGGCTGGGCGCCGGTGCGGCCAAGACCACGGGTGAGGTGCTGCTGCTGGACGCGGGCTTTCGCATCACCAAAGGGTGACGGCCCGAGCGCGTGCAGCACAGGAACAACGCGCCGCGCTGGGCTACCAGGCGTTGGCAGGGCGCTGCGCCATTGGCAGCATCTGCGCCTGCACCCAGCCGTCAAAGGCCTGCAGCAACGGCGCGTAGTGGGCCGGCCGCCCTTCCAGGCCGCCCAGCGCCAGGCAGGTGGCTTCCAGCGTGCTGCGATGCCACGGCTGCTGTGCCTTGCGGATGCCGTAGCGAGACGGCGGCAGCGCGGCCCCGCCCGGAAACGGGCAGCGCGGCAAGGTTTGCAGCAGCGGGTTGTGGTGCAGCATCTTCAGCGTCTTGCGCCAGGTGCCGTCCAGCACCACCAGGCGCGTCGGCGCAGGGGCGGCACCCGCCGTGCTCCTTGGCGCAGGCGGTGCGCCCGGCGCGGCGGGGTACAGCAGCGCGGCGCCGTCTCCCAGCCAGGCCTGCAGCAGCGCTGGGGCAAAGGATTCACCCACTACAAGCTGGCACGCGCCAAGGCTCAAGCGCAGCAGCCGCGCGCTGCCTTTGGCCTGCGCCACTTCCAGCGGGTGCTGCAGCAGCAACACCGGCACCCGGTTGGTGGTGGGGGTGATCCATGCACACAGGCAATTGCCTTGTGGGCGCTGGCACTGCTCGCACGACAAACGTTTTGTGCCACGCGCGATGGGTGCAGCAAGCCCGCCGGACGTGGGCCTTGGGCACGAGGGGGTTGACGGCTTGGGTGGGGGCGGCACAACCCGCAGGCTATCCTGTCGCCATGCCTGACCCCAATGCCGCCCCCGGGCACACCCCTGTCCTGACTGCTGCTGCCGCTGCCGCTGCGCCAACCGTAGCCACGGCCGCACCTGCCAGCGCAAGCGCTACCGCCAGCGCCAGCGTCGAACCGGCACTTGCCGGCCTTGGCCTGCCGCCCGCCAAC
>CAZUKT010000623.1:0-2692 GCA_964620975.1 uncultured Rubrivivax sp.
TCTCGATGTAGGCCAGCAGGTGGTGGGCCAGGCAGAGGGGCTGGGCCCGCTGCAGATGGGTGTAGCCGGGGATCAGGGTGTCGGCATGGGTCTCGGCTTGGAGCAGCAGGGCCCGCTCGAAGCGCAGCAGGGCCGCATCGATGGCATCGATCCGATCGCGCAGCCACAGGCGGACATCGGTGGCCACCTGGTCGTTGCGGCTGCGGCCGGTGTGCAGGCGCTTGCCGGCGTCGCCCACCAGCTGGGTGAGGCGGGCCTCGATGTTGAGATGCACGTCTTCCAGCTCGAGCTTCCACTCGAAGCGGTCCTGCTCGATGTCGTCGGCGATCTGCGCCATGCCGCGGCGGATGTCGGCCAGGTCCTGCACGCCGATCACGCCCTGGGCGGCCAGCATCTCGGCGTGCGCCAGGCTGCCGTCAATGTCGGCCCGCCACAGGCGCTGGTCAAACCCCACGCTGGCGGTGTAGCGCTTCACCAGCTCGCTCATGGGTTCGCTGAACAGCGCCGACCAGGCCTGTTTCTTGTTGGCCAGGGGATCGTTTGAGATGGCGTCTTGGGCGTCGTTGGGCATGGTTGAATTCGTCGCTGGCGCCGCAAGTGTCGGGCCGTGCAGGGGCGGTCAAGGTGAACCGTATTATCCGGGCCGATATGAGCCGCCCCGACGCGTCTGACGCGCCCGATACCGCCGACCGCTTCGCGCCCACCGCCAGCCGCCCGGCCAGCTTGTGGCCTGAGACCACGCGCCCGCTCGAATCACAAACCGGTGCCTTTGCCACCACGCGTTTTGACCCACTGGCCGAAGAACGAGCGCGCTTGCGGGCCGAAGCAGCGGCTGCCTTTGATGTCTGCCACCCGGCGCTGGCGCTGCGCGCTGTGCTGCTGGTGCAGGCCGCACTGGCCCTGACGGCCCTGGCCGGGGCCGACACGCCGGCGCAATGGGGCCAGCGCCAGGCCGTGCTGGCCTTTGGCGGCGTGGCCGCCACGCTGTTGTGGCTGGTGGTGGTGTGTGCCTTGCGCCAGCCCCTGCGGCGCAGGGCCCCTTCGTTGCGCGCAGGGCTGGTGCTGGTGTTGGGCGCCGTGGCGGCCTTGTTGGCCTGGGCGCCGTTGGCTTGGGCGGGCCTGGCCGCTGACAGCAGCTTGCGTCTGGCCGCCGTGGCTTTGGCCGGTGTGGCCTGCGCGGCGCTGCTGTGGGCCTGGCTGGACTTGCGCTCGCGCATGTGGCACCCGGCCAATGCGGCGGCGCGCCTGGCCGAGTTGCAGTCACGCATACGCCCGCACTTCTTGTTCAACGCGCTGAACACCGCCCTGGCCCTGGTGCGGGTGGACCCCGAGCGTGCCGAGAACGTGCTGGAAGACCTGGCGCAACTTTTTCGGGTGGCGCTGGCCGAGGTGGGTGCTTCGGTGTCACTGGAAGAAGAAATCGAGCTCGCTCGCCGTTACCTGGCGATTGAAGAAGTGCGTTTCGGTCCGCGCCTGAAAGTGCGCTGGGACGTGGACCCGCAGGTGTTTGCCGCCCGCGTGCCGCCGCTGGTGCTGCAGCCGCTGGTGGAAAACGCGGTGCGCCACGGCATTGAACCCGCTGCGCGCGGTGGCCGTGTGGTGGTGCGCGCCATGCTGCAACGGGGCCAGGCCGTGGTGGTGGTCAGCAACACGCTGGGTGGGCCCGACGATGGTGCCGGCAGCCCCGGCCACGGCATGGCGCTGCACAACGTGCGTGAACGGCTGCGTTTGCTGCACGACCTGGCCGCTGAGTGCGATGTGTGGCGCGAGAACACACCCGAAGGCGAGATGTTCCACGCCCGCGTCGTGCTGCCTGCGCCATGAATGCGGACCGCGCCGCCGCCGTGCCGGGAAGGCTCGGCGTGCTGATCGTCGATGACGAACCGCTGGCGCGCCTGCGCTTGCGCGGCCTGGTGCAAGACCTGCCAGAGCCCGCCTGCACCGTGCTCGGCGAGGCAGGCGATGCCGACGAAGCGCTGATGCAGTTGCGCAGCGTGGCGGCCGACGTGGTGTTGCTGGACATCCGCATGCCGGGGCGCGACGGGCTGCGCCTGGCGGCGGCACTCAAGTCGCTGCCGCAAGCGCCGGCCGTGGTGTTTGTCACCGCGCACGCCGAGCACGCGCTCAAGGCGTTTGAACTGGAGGCGCTGGACTACCTCACCAAGCCCGTGCGGCGTGACCGCCTGGCTGCGGCCTTGCAGCGTGTGCAGCAACGCGTGGCGCAGCGCGCGTCGCCCAAGCTGCCCACCGCAGCCGAAGCGCCGGTGCTGGTGCTGACCGAGCGAGGCCGCGTATTGCGCCTGCCGCTGGCCGAATTGCTGTACTTCAAGGCCGACCAGAAGTACGTCACCGTGCGCACCGCAACACATGTGCATGTCATCGATGACGCCTTGTCCGACCTGGAGCAGCGCCTGGGCGACGGGTTCCTGCGCGTGCACCGCAACGCACTGGTGGCGCTGCGGGCCATCCGTGCGCTGGAGTTGCGGCCTGGTGCCGACGACGAAGGCGGCACCGAAGGCTGGGCCGTGCGCTTGGCGCCGCTGGACGAGTGGCTGGCGGTGTCGCGCCGGCAGGTGGCTGCCGTCCGCGCGGCCATGGGTGCACCGTAGCCGTGTCAGTACCCACCAAGGACGACCCCGCATGAAGCTCTATGGCATCCCCAACTGCGACACCGTCAAGAAAGCCCGCGCCT
>CAZUKT010000624.1:0-2690 GCA_964620975.1 uncultured Rubrivivax sp.
GGTGCGGCGCTCTTGCCGCAACTGGCTGAGCAGGTCCCAGGCGCGCTTGCCCAGCAAGCGCAACACAATCTCGCGGTCAGAGAAAGACGTGTAGTTGTAGGGAATCTCGCGCAGGCGCACGGTGTCGGTGTCGGCCTGGGCCTCGAGCGCGGTGTTCTGGAGTGGGTGTGGGGCGTTCATAGGGTAACTGCGGATGCTACCGCAGGGCCCCTGGCAGACCTGGGCGTGGGGGCGCAATGCGGCGGGTTAGTCCCGTTGCCCTGCACCCATCTTCCATGACAGAACACCAAGTGTCATAAATGCCGGCCACACTCAGTGGTTTGGCACGAACAATCAGCCTGTTGGAGAGCAAATGAAACTCAAGACCTTTACCCCTGCCCTGCTGGCCGTGGCCGCGCTGTGCAGCGCCCTGCCCGCCCATGCCCAGACCGAAATCACCTGGTGGCACTCCATGGGTGGCTCTTTGGGCCAGTGGGTCAACGACCTGGCCAAGGGCTTCAATGAGAGCCAGACCGACTACAAGGTCGTGCCCACCTTCAAGGGCAGCTACCCCGAAAGCATGACTGCCGCCATTGCCGCCTTCCGCGCCTGCAATGCACCGGCCATATTGCAGGTGTTTGAAGTGGGCACCGCCACCATGATGGCCAGCAAGGGCGCCATCAAGCCCGTGGCCGACGTGATGAAGGAATCGGGCCTGAAGTTCGACCCCACCTCCTACGTGAGCGCGGTGTCGGGCTACTACACGGCGCCCAACGGGCAGATGCTGAGCATGCCCTTCAACAGTTCCACCACCATCTTCTATTACAACAAGGACGCCTTCAAGGCTGCCGGCCTGGACCCTGAAAAAGCGCCCGCCACCTGGCCCGAAGTGGCCCTGGCGGCGGCCAAGCTGAAGGCCAGCGGCCACAAGTGCCCCTTCACCACCAGTTGGCAGAGCTGGACGCAGCTCGAGAGCTTCTCGGCCTGGCACAACGTTGAATTTGCGACCAAGAAAAACGGCATGGGTGGCCTGGACACACGGCTGGCCTTCAACACGCCGCTGCATGTGCGCCACATCGAGAACCTTGCCAACATGGCCAAGAACGGCCTGTTCGTCTACAAGGGCCGCAACAACACGCCGGACGCCACTTTCCCGTCGGGTGAATGCGCCATGTTCACCGGCTCGGCCGGCTTGTACGGCAGCGTCAAGGCCAACGCCAAGTTTGCCTACGGCATGGCCACCCTGCCCTACTACCCCGACGTGCCGGGCGCACCGCAGAACACGGTGATTGGTGGCGCCAGCCTGTGGGTCATGGCCGGCCACAAGCCGGCTGAATACAAGGGCGTGGCGGCATTCTTCAACTACCTGTCCAGCACCGAGGTGCAGGCTGCCAGCCACCAGCGCACGGGCTACCTGCCCATCACCACGGCCGCCTTCAAGCTGACCGAGGCCAGCGGCTTCTACAAAAAGAACCCTGGCACCGACGTGGCGCCGTCACAGATGATCCGCAAGGTCACCGACAAGTCGCGTGGCATCCGCCTGGGCAGCTTTGTGCAGATCCGCACCATCAACGACGAAGAACTTGAACAAGTCTGGGCCGGCAAGAAGACGCCCAAGGAAGGTCTCGACTCCGCCGTCAAGCGTGGCAATGAACTGCTTGAAAAGTTCCAGAAAGCCAACAAGGGCTGAGACAGCGCCGAGTGGCCACCTGCGTGGCCGCGAGTGGCTGTCGAAGGCGCCAGGGCCTGCAAGCCCTGGGCTGAGTGGCTGCAAGGCCCGAGCCCCTGCCCCCTCTCCCGCCTGCGGGAGAGGGTTGGGGTGAGGGCCGCTGCACCGCTCACCACCCTCACCCTACCCTCTCCCACGCGTGGGACAGGGTCAATCGCTGACCTCCTGAAGCACCGCCCCGACCTTGGCCACTGAAAAACGCGTTGTCTTCCGCTCGGCCTGGCTGCCCTGGGTGCTGATTGCGCCGCAGGTGGCCATCATCGGCGTGTTCTTCTTCTGGCCGGCGGTGCAGGCGCTGCTGCAGTCGGTGCAGCAGCAAGACGCCTTTGGCACCAGCACCGAATGGGTGGGGCTGGACAACTTTCGCAACCTCTTTGGTGACGAAAGCTACCTTGAATCCTTCAAGACCACGGCCGTGTTTTCACTGCTGGTGGCCAGCCTGGGGCTGAGCATCTCGCTGCTGCTGGCGGTGTTTGCCGACCGCGTGGTGAAGGGGGCGCTGGCCTACAAGACGCTGCTCATCTGGCCCTATGCCGTGGCGCCTGCAGTGGCGGGCGTGCTGTGGCTCTTTATGTTTGCGCCCAGCATCGGCGTGGTGTCGTATGCGCTGCGGGCTTCCGGGGTGGACTGGAACCACCTGCTCAACGGCAACCACGCCATGCTGCTGATCGTGATGGCGGCCGTGTGGAAGCAGATTTCGTACAACTTTCTCTTTTTCCTGGCCGGGCTGCAGTCGATTCCAAAGTCACTGATAGAAGCTGCGGCTATCGATGGCGCGGGGCCCTGGCGGCGCTTCTGGACCATCATCTTCCCGCTGTTGTCACCCACCGCCTTCTTCTTGCTGGTGATCAACATCGTGTACGCGTTTTTTGACACCTTCGGCATCATCGACGCGGCCACCGAAGGCGGCCCGGGCAAGGACACATCCATCCTGGTCTACAAGGTCTACTACGACGGCTTCAAGGCACTGGACCTGGGTGGC
>CAZUKT010000625.1:0-2684 GCA_964620975.1 uncultured Rubrivivax sp.
AGGTCGACAGCCCCGAGGTGGTGGCGGCGCAGCGCGAATACGTGATTGCATTGCAAGGCCTCAAGGAGATGCAGGGCGCAGGCACAGAAGCGCAGGCCGGCATGAAACAACTGGCCGACGCCAGCCTGGCGCGGCTGCGCAACTGGGACTTGTCGGCCGAGCAGATGGCTGCGCTGGTCAAGACCGGCGAGGTGCGGCGCACGGTGGCCTTTGGATCACCGGTCAGCGGCACCGTGACCGAGAAGAAGGCCGTGCAGGGCATGCGTTTCATGCCCGGCGAGCCGCTCTACCAGGTGACCGACCTGAGCGCGGTGTGGGTCATGGCCGACGTGCCCGAGCAGGATCTGGCGCTGGTCAAGACCGGCGCCAAGGCCAGTGTGCGCCTGAACGCCTACCCGACGCAGAGCTTTGCCGGTGTCATCACCACCGTCTACCCCACGCTCAACGCCGAGACGCGCACGGTGCCGGTGCGCATTGAACTGGCCAACCCCCGGCAGTTGTTCAAGCCGGCGATGTTTGCGCAGGTGGAACTGCAGGTGGGCAGCGCCAAGCCAGTGCTGACGGTGCCCGATTCGGCCGTCATCGACACCGGCACGCGCCGCATGGTGCTGGTGCAACGCGCCGAAGGCCGCTTCGTGCCGCGCGAGGTGAAGCTGGGCGCACGCAGCGACGCGCTGGTGGAAGTGCTGCAAGGCCTGCAAGAAGGTGAGCAGGTGGTAGTGGCCGCCGACTTCCTGATCGACGCCGAAAGCAACCTCAAGGCCGCCATCGGCGGCATGGCGGCGCCAGCGGCTGCGGGGGCTGTGGCGTCTGTGCCGGCCACGGCCACGCCCGCAGCACCCAAGGCCGCCGGCGTGAGCCACAAGGCGGTGGGCAGCGTGGACAGTGTCGATGCCAAGGCCGGCACCGTCACGCTCAACCACGGGGCGGTGGAATCGCTCAAGTGGCCGGCCATGACGATGGACTTCGTGCTCGCCAACACAGCACTCCTGCAGGGCCTGAAACCCGGTGCGCCGGTGGCCTTCGAGTTTGTGGAGCGCAAGCCGGGTGAGTGGGTCATCACGGCCATCAAGGTCACGGCGGCGGCGCCGCCCGCGCGCCCCTCTGCGCCAGCCTCGGCGCCCGCCGCTGCCAAGCCGCACAGCGGCCACTGAACGGAGCCCACCATGTTGACCAGACTCATCGAGTGGTCGGGCAAGAACCCCTTCCTGGTGTTGCTGTGCACGCTGTTCATCGTCGTGGGCGGTGTCGTGGCGGTGATGAAGACACCGCTGGACGCGCTGCCCGACCTGTCGGACGTGCAAGTCATTGTCTACACCGAATACTCGGGCCAGGCACCGCAGGTGGTGGAAGACCAGGTGACCTATCCGCTGACCACGGCCATGCTGGCGGTGCCCCGGAGCAAGGTCGTGCGGGGCTTTTCCTTCTTCGGTGCCAGCTTCGTCTACATCTTCTTCGAAGACGGCACCGACATCTACTGGGCGCGCAGCCGCGTGCTGGAGTACCTCAACTTCGCCTCCAGCCGGCTGCCCAAGGGCGTGTCGCCGTCGCTGGGGCCCGACGCCACCGGCGTGGGCTGGGTCTACCAGTACGTGCTGCTGAGCAAGAACAAGACGCTGGCCGAACTGCGCACGATCCAGGACTGGTACGTGCGCTACCAACTCACCAAGGCCGCCGGGGTGGCCGAGGTGGCCTCGATAGGCGGCTTCGTGCAGACCTACCAGGTCACGGTGGACCCGCTCAAGCTGCGCAGCTACGGCATCCCGCTGATGAAGGTGTCGCAGGTGATCCGCGACTCCAACCGCGACGTCGGCGGGCGCGTGGTCGAGATGGCCGAAACCGAGTACATGGTGCGCGGCAAAGGCTACCTGCGCGGCAAGGCCGACATCGAGATGCTGGTGGTCAAGGCCGAGGGCGGCACGCCGGTGCTGATACGCGACATCGCCCGCGTCGAAATGGCACCCGACGAGCGGCGTGGTGTCTCTGAATTGAATGGCGATGGCGAGGTCGTGTCGGGCATCGTGATGTCGCGCTTCGGCCAGAACGCGCTCGAAGTCATCCACAACATCAAGCTCAAGGTCGAGGAGATCTCGGTCGGCCTGCCCGAGGGGGTGACGATCCAGGCCGTCTACGACCGTTCGGAGCTCATCCACCGCGCGATCTCGACCATCACCTTCACGCTGATCGAGCAGTTCGTGATCGTGGCGGCGGTCTGCGTGCTCTTCCTGTTGCATGTGCGCTCGGCGCTGGTGGCCATCGTGATGCTTCCGGTGGGGGTGCTGATGGCCTTCATCGCGATGCGCATGCTGGACATCAACTCCAACCTGATGAGCCTGGGCGGTATCGCAATAGCCATCGGCGAGATGGTGGACGCGGCGATCGTGATGACCGAGAACGCCCACAAGCACCTGGAACGACTGCCGCCCGACCACCGCGCCAGCGAGCGCGCCGAGGCGATCATCGAGGCCTGCAAGGAAGTGGGGCCGGCGCTGTTTTTCTCGCTGCTCATCATGACGGTGTCGTTCCTGCCGGTGTTCACGCTGGAGTCGCAAGAAGGGCGGCTGTTCTCGCCGCTGTCCTACACCAAGACGTTTGCCATGGCGGGTGCAGCGCTGCTGTCGGTGACGCTGGTGCCGGTGCTGATGCTGATGTTCATCCGCGGCAAGATCATTGCGGAGGCTAAG
>CAZUKT010000626.1:0-2385 GCA_964620975.1 uncultured Rubrivivax sp.
TGGCGGCCAGGGCCTCGTCGTTGGCGGGAAGGCCCAGGCGTTGCAGCTTGGCGCGGGTGACGATGTCCATCACCTGCGCCGCCTGCGCGCCGCCCATCACCGCCGTGCGTGCGCTGGGCCAGCTGAAGATGAAACGCGGGTCGAAGCCGCGCCCGCACATGCCGTAGTTGCCGGCGCCAAAGCTGCCGCCCAGCACGATGGTGAACTTGGGACAGCGTGCGTTGGCCACGGCCTGGATCATCTTGCTGCCGTGTTTGATGGCACCACCCTGTTCGGCCGCCTTGCCCACCATGTAGCCGGTGGTGTTCTGCAGGAACACGAGCGGCGTGCCCGACTGGTCACACAACTGGATGAACTGCGCCGCCTTGGTGCTGCCCTGCGGCTGTATCGGGCCGTTGTTGCCGATGATGCCGACCGCATGGCCGTGGATGCGTGCGTGGCCGCACACGGTGTCGGTGGCGTACGCCGCCTTGAATTCCAGGAAATCGCTGCCGTCCACCACGCGGGCGATGACTTCGCGCACGTCGTAGGGCTCGCGGTCGTCGGCGGGCACCACGCCCAGCAGTTCCTGCGCACTGAACAGCGGCTCGGCTGCCGCAGAAGGAGCGGGCGATGCGGGCACGGTGTCCCACGGCAGCTTGTCCAGCAACTCACGCGCCAGGGCAATGGCGTGGGCGTCGTTGTCGGCCAGGTATTCACCCAGGCCGGTGACCTCGGCGTGCATCTGCGCACCACCCAGTTCTTCGTCGCTGGCGTCTTCGCCGATGGCGGCCTTCACCAACGGCGGCCCCGCCAGATAGATGGAACTGCGGCCCTTGACCAGCACCACGTAGTCGCTCAGGCCCGGCAGGTAGGCGCCACCGGCGGTGGACGAGCCGTGCACCACCGCCACCTGCGGAATGCCGGCGGCGGAAAGCCGCGCCTGGTTGGCAAAAGTGCGGCCGCCATCGACAAAGATTTCGGCCTGGTACATCAGGTTGGCGCCACCCGATTCCACCAGCGCGATCAGCGGCAGCTTGTTCTGCGCCGCCAGTTCTTGTGCACGCAGTGCCTTCTTCAGCCCCATGGGCGCCACGGTGCCACCCTTGACGGCACTGTCGCTGGCGCTGATGAGCACCCGTTTGCCCGCCACCACGCCAATGCCCACGATGCTGCCGCCGCCCATGACGCTTTTCTTGCCGTCGTCGTCGTGCAGCCCCAAGCCGGCCAGGGTGCTGAGTTCCAGGAAGTCGCTGCCTCGGTCTATGAGCCGCGCCACGCGTTCACGGGGCAGCAACTGGCCGCGCTGTTCGAACTTTTCGCGTTTGCTGGCTGATTCGGCCACCACCTTGGCTTCGAGCGCACGCACTTCGGCCAGGCGTTGCTGCATGCGTGTGGTGTTGGCCGCAAAGGCGGCCGAACGGGTGTCGATGGCGGAACTGAGCGCAGGCATTACTTCAGCACGTCCGGCGTCACGGCGCGGTGGAAGCCGTCAAAGGGTACCGACTTGGCGTCTGGCCCGAGCGGGAAGATGTCGCTGCCCAGCGAGGCCGCGCCGTCGATCTGCAGCGTCACGCCGGTGATGAAGCTGGCTGCGGGCGACAGCAAGAAGACGATTGCCGAGCTGACCTCGGCCTCCACGCCCAAACGCCGCAGTGGCACATGCGCCTTCAGGCGCGGGATGATGGACTTGATGGCGCCGCCATAGGTGTCCATGCCGCTGCTGGCGATCCAGCCGGGTGCCACCGCGTTGACGCGCACGCCCGCATGCGCCCATTCAAAGGCGGCGGTGGCGGTGAGGTTGCTCATGCCGGCACGTGCCGCGCCGCTGTGGCCCATGCCGGGCATGCCGTTGCGGAAGTCGGCCGTCATGTTGACCACCGCGCCGCCGTGCGCCTGCATGCACTGGTTGAAAAGCTCGCGCATCATCAGGAAGCCGCCGGTCAGGTTGTTGGCCACCACGGCGTCAAAACCCTTCTTGCTGATGGCCAAGAGTGGTGCCGGGAACTGCCCGCCTGCGTTGTTGACCAGCCCTGCCACCGGGCCGTGCTGCGCGACGACAGCGGCCACGCCGGCCTTCACCGCTTCTTCGTCGCGGATGTCAAAAGCCGTGGTGTGGCAGATGCCGCCGTCGGCCTTGATCTCGGCGGCCACCGCTTCGAGCTTGGCCTGCGTGCGGCCGCTGATGACCACCGTGGCACCGAGCGCGGCCAGTTCGTGTGCCACGCAGCGGCCGATGCCGCTGCCCCCACCCGTGACCCACACCACCTGCCCGGCAAACAGGCCAGGACGAAAGACGCTGCGGTAGCCGGAAGAAGTTTCGGGTGAGTCAGGCATCGTGGCGCGGCGTTCCGTGGGATGCGGCATTAGGCAACAGGGTAACGTTAACGTCAACCAGATACCATG
>CAZUKT010000626.1:2395-2675 GCA_964620975.1 uncultured Rubrivivax sp.
ACCTGACCGGCAAACAGGCCAGGGCGGAAGACGCTGCGGTAGCCTGCGGTGGCGCTGGTTGCATCGGACATGGCGTGCTGACTCGAGACGGGCCGCTTGGGCATGCAGCATTAGGCGGCAGGGTTACGTTAACGTCAACCTGATGACGCATAAGTAATTTCGAGCATGCGGGCGGCAGGCAGCAGGGCTAGGATGACGGCCAAACCCAGCCCGGCACCCCAGCCCCGACACCAGAAAGATGCTCATGGACATGCAAGCCTGTACAGAGACCCTCCGTGCC
>CAZUKT010000627.1:0-2674 GCA_964620975.1 uncultured Rubrivivax sp.
AGGCTACGACGCCCACGTGGGTGAGCGGGGTGTCAAGCTCAGTGGCGGCCAGCGCCAACGTGTGGCCATTGCGCGCGTGATGCTCAAGTACGCACCCATCTTGCTGCTGGACGAAGCCACCAGCGCGCTGGACAGCGAGGTGGAGGCGGCCATCCAGGAAAGCCTGTACCGGCTGATGGAAGGCAAGACGGTGGTGGCCATTGCGCACCGGCTGAGCACCATCATGGCCATGGACAGGCTGGTGGTGATGGACCAGGGCCGCATCGTGGAAGTGGGCAGCCACCAAAGCCTGTTGGCGGCCGGCGGCATTTACGCGCGGCTGTGGGCGCACCAGAGCGGTGGTTTTCTGGGCGAAGACGATGGCGACACGATGCCGCCAGCCTCGCCCGCAGCCCGGCCTGCTGCGCCGCCAGTTTCCAGCCTGCAACCCAGTCTGCAGCCCAGCGCCAACACAGCCACAGTCGCTTGATGTGAACGCAGGCCATGCCTTTCGGGGCGTGGCCCGGCCACACGGAAGTCAGCGCTGGCGCTCGGGCGCGCGCTCCAGTGGCGCGGGCATGGTAGGCACGTAGCGGTCACCCGGCGGCCCCAGGGGCTGGGTGTCGGCCCAGCCGGCCGGTGCGTGGCTGGCGGCATTGTCCAGCGCGGCTTCCAGCGCGGCGCGGCGCACGGCGGCGTCACGCGAGGCCGACAAGGCTTGTTGCTGGTTTTCAAGCGTGCGGGCCATGTCCTGCATCTTGGCGTCCACCGCTTCGGCGTGCTGCTCAAGCTGAAAGCGTGATTCTTCTGACCAAGCCAGGCGGCGTTTCATTTCCAGCAGCCGCGTGCGGTGCCGCCACCACGCCCAAAGGGCCACGGCCAGCAGTGCCAGCAGCAGCAGGGCGCGGACCCAAGTTGAGTTTTGCATCAGTGCGGCTCGGTTTCGGCCTTGGCGCTGGTCAGCACCATGGGCCGGGTTTCAATCCAGGGCCCTTTCAGTGGCGTGGTGGCCGCCATGTCGGCGGGCGGGCGCGACATGCTGTCCATGGCGGCGCCCAGGGTGGCGCGGCGGGTGTGCAGGTCTGTGGGCGGGGGGGCGTCTGGCAACTTGTCAACGTCCAGGTCCACGCTCACGGCCCGTTGCGGTTCGGGCAAGGTTGGCTGGGGTGCCTGAATTCGCCTGAACCACTGTTCCCAGCAGGCCACCAGCACAGCCACCGCCAGCAAGGCGGCGGCACCCAAGGCAACGGTCTTCAGAATGGCTTCCATCCCGTGGGGTATCGGCCATGCGCGGCGGCACTTGAGCGGCCGCCATGCAACACGCCGAACAGCGCCCAAGCCCCCGCGCTGGCAGGGCGGGGCTTCAGGCGACAGAATCGCGGCTCCGCCGGCCTTGCCCGGTTTCCGGCCCGCCGCCTTTGCCAGCCATTGCCCCCCCCACGTTGCGCGCCGCTGGCCGGCTTGCGCCTGTTGCCAACGCCAAACCCATTGACAGCTACCGGCCGTTCTGGGCCAAGCGCTTTGGCCGTGCGCCGTTTTTGCCCATGAGCCGTGCCGAGATGGATACGTTGGGCTGGGACAGTTGCGACATCATCATCGTCACCGGCGACGCCTATGTCGACCACCCGAGCTTTGGCATGGCCGTGATTGGCCGGGTGCTGGAGTCACAGGGTTTCCGCGTCGGGATCATCGCGCAGCCCGACTGGCAAAGTGCAGAGCCCTTCAAGGCGCTGGGCAAGCCCAACCTGTTCTTTGGCGTGGCGGCTGGGAACATGGATTCAATGATCAACCGCTACACCGCCGACCGCAAGATTCGCAGTGACGACGCCTACACACCGGGCGGTGGTGGAGGCAAGCGGCCCGACCGCGCCACGCTGGTGTACACCCAGCGCTGCAAAGAGGCCTGGAGTGATGTGCCGGTGGTCATTGGCGGCATAGAAGCCAGCCTGCGCCGCATCGCCCACTACGACTATTGGCAAGACAAGGTGCGGCGGTCCATCCTGGTGGACAGCAAGGCCGACCTGCTGCTGTACGGCAACGCCGAGCGCGCCATCATTGAAGTGGCCCACCGCCTGGCCGCACGCAAGCCAGTGGAAAGCATCACCGACGTGCGTGGCACGGCCTTCATGGTGCGTACAGCACCTGGGTTGGCGCCGCAGGGCTGGATGCAGATCGACTCTACCGAGGTGGACAGGCCCGGGCGCTTGGATGAGCACATCAATCCCTACTTGACGACGGCGGAGGCCGCAGCGTCGCAGGGCGAAACTTGTGTCAAGCAGGAAGTGTCAACGGCTGTGCCGACCAGCGGTGCAAGCCCTCAACCCAACCCGCTCCCGCAGGCGGGCGAGGGGGTCAAGACCATCGCCTTGCCGGTGTCGCGCAAGACGGGGGCTGTGGCGCTGCCGCCGCGCGACAAGACCGTGATCCGGCTGCCGGCTTACGAGCAGGTCAAGAGCGACGCCGTGTTGTATGCGCACGCCAACCGCGTGCTGCACCTGGAAACCAACCCAGGCAATGCACGCGCACTGGTGCAGCGCCATGGCGAGCGCGACGTGTGGATCAACCCGCCGCCCATCCCGCTGAGCACGGCCGAGATGGACTTTGTGTTTGACCTGCAGTACGCACGCAGCCCGCACCCGGCCTACGCCGACGAGGCCGGCGGGCACGACGGCTCGACCAAGATCCCGGCCTGGGA
>CAZUKT010000628.1:0-2673 GCA_964620975.1 uncultured Rubrivivax sp.
CGGCCCACGCTGTCGGCGCTGCCTTCGGTGCGCAGGCCCTGGAAGCAGCCCACCGTGGCGATGACCAACGCAAAGACCAGCGCCTTGCCCACGCCGATGAGAAAGGCCGAACCCTGCATCACGCGGCCAAAGCGGTCGGTGAATTCAACGAAGCCGATGTCCAACTGCGAGCGTGCCATGACCATGCCGCCAAACACACCGGCCAGGTCTGCAAACACCGTCAGCAGCGGCAGCACCAGCGCCAGCGCAAAAACCTTGGGCAGCACCAGGCGCTGCAGCGGCTCAATGCCGATGGTGCGCAGCGCGTCAATCTCATCGGACACCACCATGGTGCCGATCTGCGCCGCATAGGCCGAGCCCGAGCGCCCGGCGATGATGATGGCCACCATCAGCGGTGCAAATTCGCGCAGCATGGCGTAGCCCACCAGTTCCACCACAAACACGTTGGCGCCGTAGTGGCGCAACTGGTCGGCGCCCTGGTAGGCCACCACCACGCCGAGCAGGAAGGACATCAGCCCGACGATGGGCAGGGCGTCAAAGCCGGCAATCTGCACTTCATGCAGCACGGCACGCCAACGCCAGCGCGTGGGGCCCCGCAACTGCCGGGCCGCCACCCAGGCCAGTTCGCCGACAAAGGCCAAGTAGGCCTGTGCTTGCAGGGCGGCCGCCACGGCGTTTGCGCCGGTGCGGTACAGAAGAGACCGCCTGGGCGCCTGTGCGGGTGCCGGGCCGGCGTCGGCCAGCACCTGTTGCATCAGCGCCGCCGCACGCGCCGGCCAGGCCCGCAGCTTGGGGGCCGTCGCTGCAGCCCCCGCAGCGGCCAGCCAGCGCTGCAGCACCCAGGCACCCGCACTGTCGATGGCCACGAGCCCGGTGCCGTCCAGTGTGGTGGGCGCTGGGTTGGCGGCGGGCAGATCAGCCGCAGGGCCACGTGCATGCAGGCCGGGCAGTGTCCAAGGGCCTGCCACGGCCCACACGCCGTCGGCACCCGCCACCAGGCTGGCCGCTGCGGTGCGGTCGGTGTTTTGGGCTTCAGGCATGGCCCCAGTCTGTGCAACCCGCACAGGTGCGTCTGTCCGCTGGCGCACCCTCGCACGGCCACCGGGGCCGGCCTGTCACCCGCGTTGGCGGGGCCCTACACGCCTGCCGTCAGGCGCATGCGCCCAAGTCCACCAGCACCACCAGGCAGCGGCCCGGCGTGGCGTCGGCCGATGCAAGGGCGAGCACCTTGCGCGGCGCAGCTGCGCCCACCGTCAAACGCAGTTCGCAGGGGGGTTCGACTTGGCCGCCGCGTGTGCCGGCTATCAGGGCCAGCAGCTTGTCGGAGTCGCCAGGCGACAGGTGGCTGCGCAGGCCCTGGCCCAGCAGGTCGTCACGCGCCCCATCCAGCAGGCGTGCGCCGGCAAGGTTTAACTCGCACACCACGGCCCTGGCATCCAGCGTCAGGTAGGCCACCGGGGCGTGCTCGTACAGCATCGTCTGGCGGGCGAGGGCGGCTTCCAGGTCGGCGCTGGAGGCACGCAGTTCCTCGTGCTGCAGTTCCAGCTCGACCTGGTGCACCTGCAGCTCGTGCAGCACCGCCAGGGCGTCGGCAGCCGTGTCGGCAGACGATGCCAGATCGTGCAATACGGCCAGGGCCTGCGACGGCGTGGCCCGCGTCGTGTCGTCGCGCCCGTCCACAGTCAGGCGCCTGAGCGCGCGCTGGCGCAGGCTGGGTTGAAGGTCAGGCGGGCGCAGTAGCGTGGGCATGGTGTTTCCTGGTGAAGAAGGTGTGGTGGGGCGGGCGGCTCAGGCGTTGCGGAGCCGTGCCTCCAGTTGCTTGGCCGCCGTGATGTCCACCAGCGTGATCACCACGCCCTGGATCACGTTGGCCAGCGTTCTGTAGGGTTTGATGCGCACCATGAACCACTGGCCGTCGGTGGTGGCGATCTGCTTTTCAGTGGGTGTCAGGGCACGCAGCGTCTCGTGGGCGTCGTCGTTGAGCTGTGGGTACACCAGGGTGCTGGCCAGGTCGGTCAGGGGCCGGCCGATGTCGCCTTCACGCAAGTGGATGATGCGTGTGATCTGCTCGGTGTAGCGCCGCACGTTGAGTTCACTGTCGAGAAACAGTGTGGCGATGTCGGTGCTGTTGAGCAGGTTCTGCATGTCGCTTTGCGCCAGCGCCAGGTCGTCCAGCTTGGACTGCAGTTCGCCGTTGAGCGTCTGCAACTCCTCGTTCATCGACTGCGACTCTTCCTTGGAGGTGGTCAGTTCCTCGTTGGCCGACTGCAGTTCTTCGTTGGTCGATTGCAGTTCTTCGTTGGAGGCCTGCAGTTCTTCGGCAGACGCACCCATTTCCTGGCGCAGCGACAGCACCTCGTCCTTCAAGCTCTGCAACTCTTCGGCCAGCGCCGGGTCGGGCGCACCGGCCACCCGCCGCCGGCGCGGCTTGGGCGGCGCGCCGGCGCTGTCCTTGAAGACGATCATCACCAGCCCCAGCAGCGCCTTGGGCTCGAGCATGGCCACCACCTCCAGGTCCAGCGTGCGGGCGCCGTCTTCTTCCAGCCGCAGGCCACGCAGTTCAATCGGCCTGCGGTCTTGCAGCGTCTGCCGCAGCGCGGCCGCCACCTGCGAGCGTATGGCCGGGCGCGCCATGACATGGATGTTCCAGTTGGCCTTGCCCGACGCCGGCTC
>CAZUKT010000629.1:0-2671 GCA_964620975.1 uncultured Rubrivivax sp.
CATTTCGCTGTTGTGCGCGGACACGGCAGATTTTCGCGGCCTGCTGCGCCAGATCGGTGTGAACCTGCTGTGGCACCCGGCGTTTTCGCTGGAATCAGGGGACGAGTCGCTGGCCATCATGCAAGACTGCCTGAGCGGCAAAGTGCCGCTGCACGCGCTGTGCCTGGAAGGCTCGGTTTTGCGCGGGCCTGAGGGCAGCGGGCGCTTCCACATGCTGGCGGGCACGCAAGAACCGATGCTGCACTGGGTGGAGCGCCTGAGCGCGGTCGCCCATCATGTGGTGGCCGTGGGCAGTTGCGCGGCCTTTGGCGGCATTACCGCCGGTGGCATCAACCCGACCGACGCCTGCGGGCTGCAGTACGAGGGCGACCACCCCGGTGGCGTGCTGGGCGCGCAGTGGCGTGACCCATCGGGCCTGCCCGTGGTCAATGTGGCGGGTTGCCCCACCCACCCCGGCTGGGTGCTGGAAACCCTGGCCGCGCTGGCCGCCGGGTTACCGATGCCGGCGGACGCCCTCGACACACTGGGGCGCCCCCGCGCCTATGCCGACCAGCTGGTGCACCATGCCTGCTCCCGCAACGAATACTACGAATACAAGGCCAGCGCCGACAAGCCGTCGGACCTGGGCTGCATGATGGAAAACATGGGATGCAAGGGCACGCAGGCCCATGCGGACTGCAACATCCGGCTGTGGAATGGCGAGGGCTCGTGCACGCGCGGCGGCTATGCCTGCATCAGCTGCACCGAGCCGGGCTTTGAAGAGCCGGGCCACGCCTTCCACCAGACGCCCAAGGTGGCGGGCATTCCCATAGGCCTGCCCACCGACATGCACAAGGCCTGGTTCGTGGCGCTAGCCTCGCTGTCCAAATCGGCCACGCCCAAACGGGTCAAAGTCAACTCCACGTCCGACCACCTCGTGGTAGCTCCCCTCATCAAGAAGACCCGACTCAAATGACACGTCTATTGGTAGGTCCATTCAACCGTGTGGAGGGCGATCTGGAAGTCCGCCTGGAGGTGTCCGACGGGCGAGTGACTGAAGCCTGGGTGAACGCGCCTATGTACCGCGGGTTCGAACAGATACTGCAAGGCAAGCACCCGTTTGACGCCATGGTCTACGTGCCCCGCATCTGCGGCATTTGTTCGGTCACGCAGTCGGTCGCGGCGGCGCGTGCACTGGCTGCCGCCTGTGGCGTGGAGGCGCCACCCAACGGCGTGTGGCTCACCAACCTGATGCTGGCCTGCGAGAACGCAGCCGACCATTTGACGCACTTCTACCTGTTCTTCATGCCCGACTTCACGCGCGAGGTTTACGCCGGGCGTGCTTGGCATGCGCAGGCCCTGCGGCGTTTCTCCACCCAATCCGGAGAGCATTCCCGCGAGGCGGTAGCGGCGCGCCAGCGCTGGATGCACATCATGGGCACACTGGGCGGCAAGTGGCCGCACACGCAGTCCATCGTCCCTGGCGGATCGACCCGCAACCTGAGTGGCTCCGAGCGCTTCCGGCTGGGCTCCCGCGTGGCGGAGATGCGCAGTTTTCTGGAGCGCGTGCTGTATGCCGCCCCGCTGGAAGAAGTGGTGGCACTGGACAGTGAGCAGGCCCTGGAACAGTGGCTGCAACGCGACCCGCTGCATGGCGACCTGCGGCTGTTCTTGTCCATCGCCCGAGATCTGCAGCTCGACACCCTGGGGCGCGGACCCGGCCTGACACTGAGCTATGGTGGTTTTGCCGACCCCGACGGCCAGTTTGCGATGGCGCCCGGTGTGTGGGACGGCAACACGCTGCAGCCGGTCAACACGGCGCAGATTGCCGAGGATGCGCGCCACGACTGGCTGGCGGATGCGGGTGCCGCACCGCACATGGACAAGCCCGACGCCTACACCTGGAACAAGGCCCCCCGGCTGGACGGCAGGGTGCTGGAAACCGGCGCCCTGGCCCGCCAGCTGGCGGACGGCCAGCCCCTGGTGCGCGCGCTGTGGGCCAAGACCGGTGGCAATGTTGCAACACGGGTACTCGCGCGCGCCATGGAGCTGGCGCGGCTGGTGATACTGGCCGAGCAGTGTCTGCGCGCTGTCGAGCCCGATGCTCCCTGCGCCAACGACGCGGTGCTGCCGATGGAGGCCGATGCCTTCGGCCTGTGCGAAGCCGCGCGCGGCAGCCTGGGCCACTGGCTGTCGATCCGCGACGGGCGCATTGCCAACTACCAGATCATCGCCCCGACCAGCTGGAACTTCTCCCCCCGGGACCGCCACGGCACACCGGGTGCGCTGGAAGCCGCGCTGGTGGGCGCTCCGGTGCAGCCGGGCGAAAAGACACCCGTGGCGGTGCAGCACATCGTGCGCTCTTTTGACCCCTGCATGGTCTGCACGGTGCATTGATGGAGCACGACAGAACATGAACCGGCCACCCGCCCCTTCGTCCAGCCATCTCCCCTTGCAAGGGGTGGACGACGACACCTGGCTGGACGTGATCCACAAGATGGACGACGTGTATTCGCAGTTGCTGCGCGATGAGGTGGCGCTGGAGGAAAAGAACGCGCAGCTGGAAGCATCCCAGCAACTGATCTACAGCCTGCTGTCCTCGATGTCGGATGTGCTGGTCGCCGCCGACGCGCAGGGGCTGATCGAGCAAACCAACCAGGCCCTGTGCGAACTGGTCGGCTGCAGCGAAGAA
>CAZUKT010000630.1:0-2665 GCA_964620975.1 uncultured Rubrivivax sp.
AGGCCGGGGCTTTGCCGTGGTGGCCAGCGAGGTGCGATCCCTGGCGCAGCGCAGTGCCGACGCCGCGCGCCAGATCAAGACGCTGATCGGTGCGTCCAGCACCCAGGTGGAGGCGGGCGGTGAGCTGGTGCAAGACGCCGGCGCCACGATCCAGTCGGTGGTGGAGCAGGTACGCCGCGTGGCAGACCTGATCGGCGAAATCACGGCCGCCGCCAGCGAACAGCAGCAGGGCATTGATCAAGTGGGCCAGGCTGTCATACAACTGGACCACACCACGCAGCAAAACGCGGCGCTGGTGGAAGAGTCAGCCGCTGCGTCCGAAAGCCTCAAGGCCCAGGCGGCACGCCTGGCCGCAGCGGTGGCCGTGTTCAGGCTGGAACGCAGCGCCGCCTGAACCGCAGCAAGAGCCTCAAGCCCCCGGCACGGGCGTGCCTTCGGCGGGCCAGCACCGGTCTGTAGCGGGCGTGGCGCATCAGCATCATGCGGCGGCGGTTCAGTTCATGCTGGATATCGGCTTCGCACAGCGCCAGGCCGGGAGGGCAGCCGTCAATCACGCAGCCAATGGCAGGGCCGTGGCTTTCGCCAAAGTTGGTGACGCAAAACAGGGTGCCGAAGGTGGAGCCAGACATGCTGTGGGTGCCCGCTGGATGCGGCGGAAGTGGCGCGGGCGAATTCTATTCGCCGCCCCGGCGCAGTTCTACGAATGACTCGGACAGAAACAGTCGCTGGGCACGGTGCGGGCCCGCCATGGCCGCAAGCACGCTTGCGGCCGCTGCGCCGCGTCGGCCAGGCCTCAAGTACGGCTCCCGGCGCCCGATAAAGCCAGCAGAGGCCCCTTCTTCGTGGCTTCAGCAGGCTGCCTGTGCTGATGCAATGGACGTCCATCGCATCACAGAGCAACTTCCACGCCTTCTTGCACAGGACCTGATCATGGATGCAAACAGCTCGCCGACCATCGCCCGCCGCCTGAGTCTGGGCTTTGGCCTCGTCACGCTGATGATCGTGGCCGTGGCGCTGCTGGGCGCCTGGGGCCTGCGCCACACAACCACCGCGCTTGAAGGCCTGTATGACGACCGCGTGGTCTCGCTCGAAGAGCTGGGTGAAGTCAACTACCTGGTGACGCGCAACCGCGTCGTGCTGACCGACGCCATCTTGCAGGCCAAGCCCGAAAACACCACCAGGCGGCTGCAGGAATTCGAGCTCAACGTGACCGCGGTCACCAAGGCCTGGCAGACTCATCTGGCGACCCAGATGGTGCCCGAGGAAAAGCGCCTCACCGAAGCCGCCGTGCTGGCCCGTAACACACTGGTGGCCGAGGTCTACCTGCCAATCGTGGCAGCGCTGAAAGCCGGCAACTACGAAAGCGCGCGGCAGGTGCTGGACCAGAAGATTGCCGGCGCCAATGTGGCCTTTACCGAAGCCATGACCAAGCTGCTGGCGTTGGAGGTGAAACTCGCCGATGACGAACACAAGGCCGCCATTGCCGAGTCACACAAGGCGCAGTGGGCCATGCTGGCGCTGGTGATAGCCGCCATGCTTGCCAGCGTGGGCAGCGGCGTACTCATCACACGCGCCATCGTGGGCGCGCTGGGCGCCGAGCCGGCCGCGCTGGCCGCCGTGGCCCAACGCATTGCCGGCGGCGTACTGGCCGATGACGGCAATGCCCGGGCACGTGCAGGCAGCGTGATGGCCTCCATGCAGGCCATGCGTGCATCGCTCGTGCAGGTGGTGGGCACCGTGCGCAGCGGGGTCGAAAGCGTGGCCACGGCCAGTGCCCAGATCGCTCAGGGCAACCTCGACCTGTCCAGCCGCACCGAGCAGCAGGCCGCCAGCCTGCAGCAGACGGCGGCATCGATGGAGCAACTGACGGGCACCGTGCGCAACAGCGCCGATACCGCGCGCCAGGCCAACCAGCTGGCGCAGGGCGCCAGCGCTGCCGCCACGCGCGGCGGCGAGGTGGTGTCGCAGGTGGTGCAGACCATGCACGAGATACAGACCGCCAGCGGCAAGATCACCGAGATCATCGGCGTCATCGACGGCATCGCCTTCCAGACCAATATCCTGGCCCTGAACGCGGCGGTGGAAGCCGCGCGCGCCGGCGAACAAGGCCGTGGCTTTGCGGTGGTGGCCAGTGAGGTGCGCACCCTGGCGCAGCGCAGCGCCGAAGCCGCGCGGCAGATCAAGTCGCTTATTGGTGACTCGAGTACCAAGGTGGAGGCGGGTGGCGCCCAGGTGCAGGCCGCCGGGCAGACGATTGCCGACGCGGTGGCCCAGGTGCGCCGGGTCAGCGACATGATTGCCGAGATTTCGGCCGCTGCCGGCGAGCAAACCCAGGGCATTGCCCAGGTCGGCCAAGCGGTGGCACAACTGGACCAGGCCACGCAGCAGAATGCCGCGCTGGTGGAAGAGTCAGCCGCTGCGGCTGAAAGCCTGAAGGCGCAGGCGGCGCGACTGGCCGAGGCCGTGTCCGTGTTCAAACTCTAGCGCAGCGCCGCCTGAATGGCACTGCCCCCGCATTCCCGGTAAAGGGGCCGGCGTAAGGGCTTCGGTAAGGCCCTCTGCGGGCCCCGGCCGGGGCGGCAGGGGCGGCCTCTTCAAGCCCCAGGCACCGGCGTGCCTTCGGCGGGCCAGTCGCGGATGTAGGCCTTGAGCATCTTGTTTTCAA
>CAZUKT010000631.1:0-795 GCA_964620975.1 uncultured Rubrivivax sp.
CCAACAAGGAGCCTTGACCATGACCACTGCCACCTCCCCGCTGGCCACCCTGGCCGACCCCAGCCTGCTCAAGACCGAAGGCCTGATCAACGGCGCCTGGACCGCCGGGCAGGCCGGCAATGCGCGTTTTGCCGTCACCGACCCGGCCACCGGGCTGGAACTGGCGCAGGTGGCCAACCTCGCGGCCATCGACGCGGCGGCGGCCATCAGCGCGGCTGAAAAGGCCTGGCCGGCCTGGCGCGCCAAGACCGCCAAAGAACGCGCCGCGATCCTGATGCGCTGGTTTGCGCTGCTGCACCAGCACGCCGACGACCTGGCCCGCATCATGACCGCCGAACAAGGCAAACCGCTGGCCGAGGCGCGTGGTGAAGTGGGCTACGGCGCCAGCTTTGTGGAATGGTTTGCCGAAGAAGCCAAACGTGTCTACGGCGAGACCATCCCCACCACCGACAACAACAAGCGTTACCTCGTCATCAAGCAACCCATTGGCGTGTGTGCGGCCATCACGCCCTGGAACTTTCCGATTGCCATGATCACGCGCAAGGTGGCACCGGCGCTGGCTGCCGGTTGCCCGGTGGTGATCAAACCGGCCGAGCAGACACCGCTCAGCGCGCTGGCCGTGGCCGAACTGGCCCAGCGCGCCGGCATGCCTGCCGGCGTGTTGAATGTGCTGTGTGCCGACAGCGCCAACAGCATCGAAATTGGCAACGTGCTGTGCAGCAGCGACGTGGTGCGCCACCTGTCATTCACCGGCAGCACCGAAGTCGGCCGCATACTGGCTCGGCAATGCGCGCC
>CAZUKT010000631.1:805-2663 GCA_964620975.1 uncultured Rubrivivax sp.
TGCGCCTGTCGGTGTCTGCGGGCAGATCATTCCGTGGAACTTCCCGCTGCTGATGCTGGCATGGAAGATCGCGCCGGCGCTGGCTGCGGGCTGTACCGTCGTGCTCAAGCCCGCCGAATACACCCCGCTGACAGCCATGGCATTTGCCGAGCTCTGCAGCGAGGCCGGGTTGCCGGCAGGCGTCGTCAACATCGTGAATGGCGACGGCACGACCGGCGCCGCGATCGTGGCGCATGACGCATTCGACAAGATCGCCTTCACCGGCTCGACGGAAGTCGGTCGGATCATCCGCAAGGCGACCGCCGGAACGGGCAAGAAGCTTTCGTTGGAACTCGGCGGCAAGTCGCCCTTCATCGTCTTCGACGACGCCGACATCGACAGCGCGGTGGAAGGCGCCATGGTCAGCAAGTACCGCAACGCCGGCCAGACCTGTGTGTGCGCCAACCGCTTTTACGTGCAGGCTGGCGTGTACGACAGTTTTGTGGAAAAGCTCGCCGCCAAGGCCGGTGGCATCGTGGTGGGCAACGGCTTTGCGGCCGGCGTGCACCAGGGCCCGCTGATTGACGACGCGGCCATCAGCAAGGTGCAGGCGCACGTGGCCGACGCGCTGGCCAAGGGCGCACGGGTGGTAGTGGGCGGCAGCAAGAGTGGCGACCGTTTTTACACGCCCACCGTGCTGGCCGACGTAACAGGCGACATGCTGTGCGCCAAGGAAGAGACCTTTGGCCCCGTGGCGCCGGTCTTCAGGTTCGAGACCGAGGCCGAAGTTGTGGCCTTGGCCAACGCCACCGAATTTGGCCTGGCCAGCTACTTTTACAGCCGCGACATCGGCCGTGTGTTCCGCGTGGGTGAGGCGCTGGAATACGGCATGGTCGGCGTCAACACCGGGCTCATCAGCACGGCCGAAGTGCCGTTTGGTGGCGTCAAGCAAAGTGGCCTGGGCCGTGAGGGCGCGCACCAGGGCATGGACGACTACCTGGAGATCAAGTACCTGTGCCTGGGCGACATCACACGCTGAGCGTGGCGCGCCAAGGCTGGCGCTAAGACGCGCCGTCGTTGGCCGCGTCGCCCGTGCCACGCTGTGTGGCCGTGGCATAGCCGCCACTGCCCAGCGTGGCCACCGAGCCGGCCTGGGCACTGGCACGCTGCAGCAGCGATTCAGCGTCCTTGCCGTGTTCGGGGTACAGCGCCAACCCCACGTGCGCCACCACGCGGCAAGGCTGGCCGGCCACGGTGGTGGGCTGCTGCAAGGCGCGCACCAGCTTGGCCGCCACACGCTCGCCGTCGGTGTGCGCCTCAAGCCGGCCCAGCAGCACACCAAAGGCATCGGGGCCGATGGCGGCCACCACGTCGCTGGCCCGCAGCAGGCTGCGCAGGCGCACCGCCACCTTGCGGCGCAAGATGTTGCCGGCCTCGCCGCCCAGCCGAGTGGCCGCACTGGCAAAGCCGTCCACACGCAGCACGATCAGCACCATGGGCGCGGGCTCGCGCTCGCGCAGCGCAAGCAGTTGTGTCATGTGCTCCACCAACTGCGCCTGGTGCGGCAGGCCGGTGGCCAGGTCGGTGGCGTAGGCGGTGCGGGCTTTGCGGTCGGCGCGCCGCCGCACCACGGCGTGGCGGATGGCCCGTGCCAGCGCTGCCACGTCGCCGGGCGCCACGATGGCTTGCACACCCTGGCGCAGCAATGCGGCTTCCAGCGCTTCATCGGCCACGGGGCACACCACCACGGCGGCGCTGTCAAAGGCCGCCTGGGGCAGGTCGGGCCTGTGCGCCAACTTGGCCAGCGCCGCAACGTCTGCGGCGTCAAAGAGCACAGCGTCGTGTTGCCGGGCCAGCAAGCCGTCGGCAGCGGTGATCA
>CAZUKT010000632.1:0-2647 GCA_964620975.1 uncultured Rubrivivax sp.
GTGGGCCTGCGCCGCCAGTTGCAGGCGGCGCAGGGCGTCGGCCGGCAGCCGCGCGGGCAACCAGGCCAGCACGGCACCCAGGTGGCCGCTCTTGAGGGCTTGTTCCAGCGCCCACAGCATGTCGGCCACTTGCTGCGGCCCCCGCGTGCGGCCCGCGGCCGAGGCCTTGGCCGTCACCACCACCAGCCGCCGCACGTCGATGCCCAGCGCCAGCAGCGCCCAGGCGCAGGGCAAGGCGGGTGGGTCAAACCACATCACACCACGCTGCTGCTCTTGCACGGCGGCCAGCACCGGGGCCAGCAGGCGCAGTTCACCCACGCCGGGGTGTGGCAGCAGCAGCTCGGTCAGCACACCCACGGGCCAGCCACCGCCGGGCAGCTGGGCGTCAAGTTCGGCGTAGTCGCTGGCCAGCACGGCCTCACGCGGGCGGGCCAGCTGGTGGGCACGCCACAGCGCGGGGTGCAGGTCTTCGGGCTGCGTGGGCGCAACGGGCGCGGCCAGGGCTGGGGGTGCGGTGGGGGCCGTAGGGGATGTAGGCGCTGCGGGCGCAGCCGCCTCAGCCGCCCAGACGGGCGTGGGCGGCGGCAGTGGCAGTGCCGTGAACAGGTCTGGCGCGGGCGCAGGCACCGCCACATGGGCGGCAAAGCTGGCCGGCCTGACCAGGGGGCGGGCTGAACGGTGGCGCACGGCGGGGTTGAAGCAAGGGCGATGGGGCTGCAGCCTTGGCAGGGTGCAGGCGCAAAAAGACTGTACAAATATACAGCTATCAGGCGGCGCTGTGTCAAAGGCTGAGAGTTTTCGGGCGTGATGAGCGGGCATGTTCGAGAGCCTCTCAGGCTCTCATGCCATATGCGTCACAGCCGCTATCGTTGGCACCCCTTTGGTCATCTGCAACAGGAGCCTCGCATGGGCTGGTTTTCCAAATCTGACGACGGCTTTTTTCTCGCCACCGTGGTGCCCAACGGCGAAGGCGCGCGGGTGGAAAAGTTCCTGGGCGTGGTCAATGGCGAGGCCATCATCGGCGCCAACATCTTCCGCGACCTGTTTTCTTCGGTGCGCGACGTGGTGGGCGGCCGCGCCGGTGGCTATGAACGTGCCCTGGCCGGCGCACGTGACGCGGCGCTGGACGACATGAAGGAAGCCGCCAAGGAAATGGGCGCCAACGGCATCGTGGGCATCGACTTTGACTACGAAGTGCTGGGTGAAGCCAACGGCATGATGATGGTGGCCGTCAGCGGCACTGCCGTGAAGATGGTCTGAGCGTGCACGCTTTCCTGCTGCGGCCGCCGGTCCAGGGCCTGTGATGCTCGCCGTACCACGGTACCGCTGCGCTTCTCGGCCCGGGCTCGACGCCCTCGCGACGAAAATCATGCACGCTCACTGCAGCGCTTTCTGACAGGCCATGTACCAACATTGCCCCAAGTGCGGGCACCAGCCCATGCCGGCCATCCAGGCGCTGCCCGCCGCCTGCCCGGCCTGCGGCGTGATCCTGGCCAAGGTGGCGCAGGGGACACCAGGCCGCGCTGCACCCCCACCCACGCACGCCCCCACCGCCAGGCAAGACGCCGACGACGACCGCATCACCCTGCGGGCCCTGCTGCTGCACGTGCCCGAGCGTGTGGACCCGCTGCGCTGGTGGCTGCGTGTGGCGCTGCTGGCCGGCTTTGCCGCGTGGGGCCTGTGGCTGATGGCGCTGGACGTGAAGACCGGCAGCATCATGGGCAGCTTCATCCATCTGCCTTTGCTGGTGTTCCACGAAGCCGGGCACGTGATCTTCATGCCGCTGGGCCACACGCTGACGGTACTGGGCGGCATGCTGGGCCAGTGCCTGATGCCGCTGATCATGGCCGGTGCGCTGCTGCTGAAAAACCGCGACCCCTTTGGCGCCGCCTTGGCGCTGTGGCTGCTGGGTGTGTCGGTGATGGACACCGCGCCCTACATGTACGACGCGCTGCAGCCGCAGCTCACGCTGCTGTCGGGCCAGACGGGTGAAGAAGGCGGGCACGACTGGATTGAACTTTTTGGCAGCTGGGGCCTGCTGCCGCGTGCGCAGGCCATTGGCCTGGCCACCCACAAGCTGGGCGCCCTGGTGATGCTGGCCGCACTGGGCTGGGCCGGCTGGGTGCTGAAGCTGCAGCACCCGCGGCTGGACGCGCGGGCGCTGCTTGACGAGTAAGGGCCCGTTCGGGGATGAGCGTCAACCCGCCAGCAGCGCCGCCACCTTCTCGCGCAGCCCCGCCGGTGTCACCAGTTCGGGTGGCACCGCCGGCCCTGCCACCAGGCCCACCGGGCTGAAGAGGCCGCGCCTGAAGGGCTTGACCATGGCGGTGCCCTTTTCAATGCGCGAAAAGTAGCTGCCCCACAGGTTGGTCAGCGCCATCGGCACCACGGGCACGGGGTGGGTCTGCAGGATCTTCATCACACCGCCCTTGAATTCACCCAGGCTGCCGTCGCGGGTGATGCCGCCTTCAGGAAAGATGCACAGCAGCTCGCCGTCTTCCAGCACGGCGCGCGCCTCGGCAAAAGCACGTTCATACGCGGCCGCGTCTTCACGCTGCGGCGCAATCGGAATGGCCTTGCCCAGGCGGAACAGCGTGCCCAGCAGCGGCGTGGCAAAGATGCGGTGGTCCATGCTGAAACGTATGGG
>CAZUKT010000633.1:0-1150 GCA_964620975.1 uncultured Rubrivivax sp.
TGCCCGACCTGCTGAAGCGACTCCTCTACGCAACCGGGGCCTTGGGCATCTACCACCGCTGGCGCAACCGTCGCACGCTGTCGGTGCTGATGCTGCACCGCGTGCTGGACCCTGCTGACCCACGCTGGCCCGGTTGCGACCCCGACTACACGCTCAGCACCCACCACCTCGGCCAGTGCCTGCGTTTCCTGACCCGGCATTACAACATCGTGAACATCGCCGCCGTGCAGCAGGCCCGGCGTGGCGGCCACAAACTCCCGGCGCGTGCGCTGTTGATCACCTTTGACGACGGCTGGGCCGACAACGCCGAACACGCCTTGCCGCTGCTGCAAGGGCTTGCCTTGCCAGGGCTGATGTTTGTGGTGGCCGACGCGGTAGGCCGGCAAGAAGCCTTCTTCCAGGAACGCCTGTTGAGCGCCTGGCGGCGCGGGCGGCTCAGTACCGGGCAGTTGGCCGCAGCCTTGCGCCATGCCGGCGGCGCGGCCGAGCCGGCAACGCAGGCTTTGCCCGAGACCGAGACCGAGACCGCGACCGAGACCGAGACCGCGCACGATTCCGCATCGCCCCAGGCCGTGCGGCGGCTGCGGCACCTGATTGCGGGCGCAGAGCAACTGCCCGAGCCCGCAAGGCTGGCCTTGCTGGACGCCTTGGCCCCCCAACTGGCGGACGCCGAGCGCCACATGGTCACCGCAGACGAACTGGCCCTTCTGGCCAGCGCCGGGGTGGCCATTGGCGCGCACGGCAAGACACACCAGCCCCTGACCCGCGCGGCCGACCTGGATGCCGAACTGCGCGGCGCACGCAGTGCCCTGGCGGCCTGCATGCCCACGGCCCCGCCGCCCACGACGATGTCGTTTCCGCACGGGCAGTTTGACGCCGCGGTGGTGGCGCAGGCCCACGCTGCCGGTTTTGACCTGCTCTTCAGCAGCAAACCCGTCATCAACAGCACCCGCAACGGCGTGGCTGCATGCCTGGGAAGACTGGGTGTAGAAACCGCCATGCTGGCCGATGCACATGGGCGCTTCAGGCCCGAGCGGCTGGCGCTGGGCTTGTTCAGAAGGCCGCACCAACCACTAACGTGACACGCGCCGCAGCTTGCGGCACCGTGGGCCCAGGTGCACCCCGCTACGATCGGGCGTGGCACGAGGAG
>CAZUKT010000633.1:1160-2639 GCA_964620975.1 uncultured Rubrivivax sp.
CGGCAGAGTACGGGCACTACGCCTTCGCGATCTGGACCTGCGGCATGCTCATCATGGCCGGCAACAACGCGCTGCCTGGCTCGTCGATCAAGTTCATTGCCGAAGCCCGCGGCAGCGGCCGCGACGACGTGGCCGCTGCGCTGGCCAGCCGCTTCACCCGGCTGCAGGTGGCCAGCTCATCCCTGGTGCTGCTGGTCTTTGCGGCCGCCATGGCCTGGCAGCCCATGGCCGACTGGCGCGAGCACCTGCTGGCCATGATCGGCATTGCCGTGGTGGGCGTGTGGTCGCGGGCCGGGTTCTGGATGTGGGGCGCCGTCGGCAAGGGCCACGAGCTCTTCGTGCCCGAGAACGTCACCTTGATGCTGACCGCGCTGCTCAACGCGGCCGGGGTCATTGCCCTGGCGTTGGCCGGCGCCACCGCGCTGCAGTTCTTTGCGCTGTATGCAGCCCTGGGCGTGGTGTCCAACCTGATGCTGCGCCGGGTGCTGGCACGCTGCGGCGTGCGCCCTGCACCGGGCCCGATTCCGCCCGAGCTGGTGGTGCGGCTGCGGCGCCACCTTTGGCTGACGGCCATCGTCATGCTGCTGGCCATGGGCTGCAGCCGCATGGTCGAAATGACCCTGCTCAAGGCGCACACCAATGCCGAGACCGTGGGCTACTTTGCGATTGCCGGCTCCTTGACCAAAGGTGCCGTGGACCTGCTGGCCGGGGGCATGGCCGCCGTGTTGCTGCCCGCCATGTCCAGGCGCTTTGGCGAGGGCGGGCGCGGGGCCCTGGGCGGCATGCTGGCCGAGTCGGCACGCCTGTACTGGTTTGCCGGCCTGGCCATTGCCGGCCTGGGCCTGACCGTGTGCGACGGCCTCGTGCACCTGCTGTACGGCCATCGCTACGACGGCGCCATACCGGTGCTGATGTGGAGCCTGGTGGTGGCCGGCCTCACCGTGGTCAGCGGGGCCGCCGCCGCCGTGCTGGTGGCCAGCGACAACCAGCAGGACAGGGTCAAGGTGCTGAGCTGCACCCTGACGGTGAATGTGGCGGCCGGCCTGTGGCTGATCCCGCGCTACGGCTTGAATGGCGCCATCGCCAGCTTTGCCCTGACCAACGTCGCAGACATGGCCATGAACTGGGTCTTTGCGCTGCGCCGCGTCAAGGTGCGCTTGCCCGCCGGGCCACTGGCGCGGCAAGCGCTGGCCGCTGCAGTGGCCACGGCACTGGGCGCAGAAGTGGTCGAAGACCTGCACCTGAGCCTGGCCTTTGCAGGCGGGGCCACCGTCTTCTTGCTGGCCTACCTGGCCTTGTGCGTGCGCCTGCGCACCTTTCGCACCGAAGAGTTCGAGCTAGTGGCGCACCTGGTGGGCCGCCTGGGCCCGCGCGCCCGGCGCATGGCCACACACATCGCCGCGCTGCAGCGGTATGCCATCGACGTGGCAGCCAAGACCGCCCCCGCCGCCTGACCAGACCGGGCTGCGGCAAGACCAT
>CAZUKT010000634.1:0-2631 GCA_964620975.1 uncultured Rubrivivax sp.
GCACTGCGGCCCAGCGCGGCCAGCGCCCACACCTGGCCGCAGGCGCCAATGCTCAGCTGCGGGTGCACGGCGGCCACGCGGCCGTACTGCACCAGCGCCGCCGTCGCGTCACCCTGGCACAGCGCCACGTAGGCCTGCAGGCTCATGCCCAGCACGTTGTCGGCGCTCAGGTCGAGCAGGGCCTGCAGCGTGTCTTCGGCTTCGTCCCACTGGCGCCGGTACAGCGCCAGCAGCGCCTGGTGGGCGCGCAGGCTCAGGTGCAGGGGGTCGATCTGGCGTGCGGCGGCCAAGGCAGCGGCGGCAGCGTCAAAGTCGCCCCGCATCATCAGCGACAAAGCCTGGGCGTGGCGCACGTAGGCGCTGGCGGGCGCGGCGCGCAGGGCACGCTGGAACAAGGCCCGTGCGGCCGGCCAGTCAAAGGCAAAACGGTGCGTCAGCTGCGCCGCCAGCACCAGCGATTCGGCATGCGCAGGCTGCAGCGCCAGCGCGCGGTGCACGGCGGCCAGCGCCAGCTCTATGCCCGGGCGCGGTGGCTCCAGGTTGGTGGCCACCAGTTGCAGCCAGGCCCGCGCCACCCCGGCATGGGCGGCCGCGTGGGTGGGCTCGGCTTGTGCGGCGGCCTCAAACCGCTCCAGCGCCTTGCGGTGGCCGCCGTCATGGCCCTGGCGCAAGAAGAAATGGCCCCGTTCCACCAGTTCGGTGGCCTGCGCGTTGGGTGCTGCAGCGGCGCTGGCCGCCGGGCGCCATACAAACTGCGGCCGGTAGCTGCCCTTGACGAGCACGATCATCACGGCGCCCGTGCCTTGCTCGGTGTAGTGCAGGTGCAGTCGCTCGCGCAGCCGCCGCGCCTCCACCCGCACGATGCTGTCGCGGCGCGGGTCAAACGTGCCCGGTGGGCGCATGAAGACCTCAATGCCCAGCACCGTTTCCTTCAGCATCTGCGGCTGCCCGGCCAGCGTTTGCTGCACCAAGTAGCGCAGCAGCCGCTGGTGGGCGCGGGCATCTACAAAAGCGGGTGCGGCGAGCACGCGTTCCAATTCCAGCAGCACCTGCTCGGGCGGGACGGCGTCGCGGGGTGGGTGGGCCATGGTGCAACCACCCGAAACATACCGCAGATGTCAGGGCACGGTCACCCCAAAAGGGCAGGCGCGCACACGAGCCCCTTGTGATCATCAGCGGCCGGCCCACGGCCAAGCTTCACCCATCAGCCATCAGCCATCAGCCAACAGCCAACAGCCATCGGCCATCAGCGGCGGCGCCGCGACACAGCCAACGCCGCCAGCCCTGCCAGCCCCGCCACCAGCAAGACACTGGCCGCCGGCTCGGGCACGGCCGTGGCCACCACCGAATCCAGCGCAAAGCTGGCCATGGCGGCTTCGGTGCCGTGCCCGTTGTTGCCCCCCAGCACCAGCGCCAGGCCGTTGATCTGGCCAAAGTCGGCCACACCCACAAAGGCGCTGAAGGGCAGCGTCAGGGTCTGGGCCGCTGCGGCGTGCAACACCACGCCGGGGTTGTTGGGCACCGGGCTGTAGACCGACTGGCCAGCGGCGCTGACCACCACAAACTGCACCAGCAGGTCGGCCGACACGGCGCCGAACTGCAGCGCAAAGGCGCCGTGGCCGGCCAGGCTCAGGCCCAGTGGCGCAAAGGGGAAGCCGTTGCCATTGGCAATCACCTCGCCCCACAGCACCCGTGTGGTGGCCAGGCCGGCGGCTGGCGGCGTCACGGACAGCGTGCCGTTGCCCACCTCCAGCGCGGCCTGGTAGGGCGCGTTGTAGTCGCAGGCAAAGTAGCACAGCAGGCCGTCAAAGCGGGCCCCGCCCACCATGGTGCCGGCCTGCGCGGCGCTGGACTCCACCAAGCCCGCATTGACGAAGCTGGCGGCGCCGCTGTTGAAGTCGTCCACCAGCACCGTGGCGGTGGCGGGCGTGCCGGCCATGCCGGCGGCGGCCAGGGCAAGTGCAGTGATCAGCTTGTGTGGTGTGGGCATGGTGTCTTCGGCCAGGGTGTGGTGTCACGCCCAGTGTTTCACCCACCGGCCCTGCGCCCAAGCCCGGGCAGGTGACGCGGGGGTGACACCTGGGCCGCCCACCGGCACCGCGCGCCAACACCACCGCAGCCCGGGGCAAGCCGGGCGGCCAGGTCAAGCTGCCGGCAAGACCAGCACAAAGCAGCTGCCACCGCCTTCACGCGGCTCGCAGCGCACACGGCCGCCGTGGCGTTCGGCGATCTGCCGCACCAGTGACAAGCCCAGGCCCACGCCGCCTTCGCGCTCGGCATGGCCGGGCAGGCGGAAAAAGGCCTCGAAGATGCGCTCGCGGTAGACGTCGGGCACGCCGGGGCCGCGGTCGCACACCCGCACTTCGGCGCCGCCGGCTGGCAGGCGCTGCACGCTGGCCAGCACATCGCTGCCGCCGTAGCGCCGGGCGTTTTCAAGCAGGTTGCGCAGGGCGCGGCGCAGCAGGCGCTCTTCGCCCTGGCACGTCACGTCGTCGCCCTCCACGCCGGCACCCACACGCGCGGCTTCTTCGGCCAGCAGGCCGAGCAGGGCAACGGGTTCCCTGGGTTCTGCGGCAGCGGCAGCGTCCAGGCGGCCGGCGAGCAGCACTTCTTCCACCAACGCGTCCAGTT
>CAZUKT010000635.1:0-2625 GCA_964620975.1 uncultured Rubrivivax sp.
GATGAGCGCCGGTGCGGTGACGCTGCCGGTGCTGGCCGACTTGGTCAGCGACTGGCCGCAGCGCCAGCTGACACCCGAGGTGCCCCATGCCGCTTGACCCGACCAGCGGCGTGCACTACGAGGTGCAGGGCCAAGGCCAACCCTTGCTCATCGGCCTGCCGCTGATGGCCTCGTTCACCGAGCTGTTCGGCAGCGAGATGCAGCCGGTGCTGGACGGCTACCTGAACCGGCTGACCGACCGCTACCGCGTGCTGCGGGTGGACTACCCCAGCATCGGCGGCAGCCGCGACATCGCGCCGGAAGACCTCACGGCCGATCGTGTCTGCGCCGATCTGCTGGCGGTGGCCAGCGCGGCCGGCTTCGACCGCTTCGCCTACTGGGGCTATTCCTGGGGCGCCGCCGTCGGGCTGCAACTGGCCGAGCGCACCAGCCGGCTTACGGCCCTGGTGCTGGGCGGCTGGCCGCCGCTGGGTGCGCCCTATGCGGGCATCCTGCAGGCCACACGGCTGAAGCAGGCCAACCCCGAGCCATCGTCGCTGAAGGTGCTGCGTTCCAAGGACCAGTACCGCCAGTGGGAGGCTTACTACAGCAGCATGCTGGCTTGGCCCGAAGCCGAGTCGGTGGCACGCATCGCTTGCCCGAAGATGGTCTTCTTCGGCGGTGAAGGCGACCTGGTCGAGGCCGACATCCCGATCCGCATCGCGTCCCTCATCCGCGAACACCGCACGGCACTGGAGCAGCTGGGCTGGGTGGTGCACGAGCTTCCCGGCCAGGGACACGGCGTGTGCATGGCGCCGGATCTGGTGGTGCCGCCGGTGCGGTCGTTTCTGGACAGGGTGCTGCCTTGAAGATCGAAATCGAGCCCGGCGTGCGTCTGTATGTCGATGTGGAAGGCATGGGCTTGGTGCCCGATGGGCCGGCCATGCGCGAAAAGCCCACCTTGGTGCTGCTGCACGGCGGCCCCGGCGCCGACCACACCGGCTGGAAGCCACGTGTCTCCGCGCTGGCCGACCTGGCGCAGATCGTCTACTTCGACCTCCGCGGCCACGGTCGCAGCGACCGACGGCCCGCTCATGAGTGGACGCTGGATTGCTGGGCCGACGACGTGGTGCGCTTGTGCACGGCGCTGGGCATCGAACACCCCATCGTCTGGGGCCAGAGCTTTGGTGGCATTGTGGCGCAGCGCTACCTGGCCCGACACCCTTCGCATCCGGCCAAGGTCATCCTGTCCAGTTGCTCGCCCCATCTGGGGTTGGCACGCAAGCTGGCGGCCTTCGAACGTCTGGGCGGCGAGCGTGCGCGCAGGGTCGCCGAGGCCTATTGGTCGAATCCAGGCCCCGAATCGCTGCCCGAGTTTTTGGAGGTGTGTTTGCCGCTGTACAACCCGACGCCGCAACCCGACACCGCAGGTGCCAGAGCACAGTTCGACACCGTCTTGCTCAACGCCTGGAACCGCACTGAACTGCCTGGCCTGAACTTGCTGCCAGGGCTGGCGCGGGCGGTCTGTCCGGTGCTGGTGTTGGGTGGCGAAGAGGACCCCGTGACGCCGATATCAGACCAGCGTGACATCGCGGCTGCTCTGCCGGCCGATTGCGTCGAATTCCACGCGGTTGCCGGTGCCGGCCACGGCATCTGGCGCGACAAGCCCGAAGCGGCTCTGGCGCTGGTGCGCCACTTCATTGCCGCGCCCCAGCAGGTGAAAGCCAAACGATGAAATCGCCCATCACCGTGTCTTCTGAAGCGCAAGCCCTGTTGGCGCCTTGGGCAGGGCACTGCGGTGGCCTGCCGCCGCTGGCCGGTGTGAACCCTGCGGCGCTGGAAGAAGCCCTGCGCGCCGCCATCGAAGCCAAGCGTGCCGAATTGCGGGCCATCGCGTCGAACCCCTCAGCGCCCAGCTTCGAGAACACCGCCGAAGCACTGGAAGACTGCGGCCGGGCCCTGGATCGCCTCTTGTGCGTGCTGCGTGTGCATGCCAACAGCCTGAGCCTGGGCGACATGCCTGCCGTCGCACAGCGCATGGCCCCCTTGCTGGCGGCGCTGGACGACGAGATCGCGCATGACGAACGGCTGTTCGCCCGGCTGAACGAAGTCTGGAACCAACGCGGCCAGGCCGGGCTTTCTTCCGAGCAGCAGAGGCTCCTGGACGTGCTGCGCACGCGCATGCAACGGCGCGGTGCCGGTCTGCCGCAGGACGCCAAGCGGCGCCTGGCCGAGATCAACGCGAGCCTGGCGGCGCTGTCGGCTCAGTACAACCAGAACCTGATCCACGAGGCCGGGCGCCAAGCGGTTTTCATCGAGGACGAGCGCGGGCTGGACGGCCTGCCCGACGCTGTGCGGCAGGCCGCCGCAGCGGCGGCCACGGAAAGGGGTCGGCCGGGGATCTGGGCCATTCCCAATGCGCGCGGCTCGGTCTGGCCTTTCTTGACGCTGGCCACGCGGCGCGATCTGCGCGAACAGGTCTGGCGCATGTGGACCCAGCGCGGCGACAACCCAGGGCCGCACGACAACAAGCCGATCGCCGCGCAGATGCTGCAGTTGCGCGGCGAACTGGCGCGGCTGATGGGCTGCCCCAGCTACGCGCACTTTGCCCTGGCTGACCGCATGGCCCGCACGCCCGAGACGGCC
>CAZUKT010000636.1:0-2613 GCA_964620975.1 uncultured Rubrivivax sp.
GCAAGCCGCTGGCCGAGATCATCCCGGCGGCGGTGGACGAGGTCGGCGGCCCCACCATCCTGGCCACCTTCACGGTGATCGCCGCGCTGCTGCCCATGGCCTTCGTCAGCGGCCTGATGGGCCCCTACATGAGCCCCATCCCCATCAACAGCAGCCTGGGCATGGCGCTGTCGCTGGTGATTGCCTTCACGGTGACGCCGTTGCTGGCGCTCAAGCTGATGAAGCCGCACGACTGCCTTGGCGAGCACCCTCACGGCGCCAATTCGCCCAGCCGCGTGACGCTGGCCATGGCCAAGGGCTTCAGGGGCGCGTTGCTGCCTTTTCTGGAAAGCGCACGCAAGCGCTGGCTGCTGCTGGCCGGCATATTGGCAGCGCTGGCACTGTCGGTGGGCCTGGCGGGCATCCAGTGGGTGGTGCTGAAGATGCTGCCCTTTGACAACAAGAGCGAATTCCAGCTCGTGGTGGACATGCCCGCCGGAACGCCGGTGGAAGACACCGCCGCTGCGCTGCATGAAATGGGCAGCTTCCTGGCCAGGCAGCCCGAGGTGCTGGACATGCAGGGCTACGCCGGCACGGCCAGCCCCATCACCTTCAATGGCCTGGTGCGGCAGTACTACTTCCGTGCCGATGCCGAGCAGGGTGACCTGCAGATCAACCTGGTGGACAAGGCGCACCGCCACGAACAAAGCCACGCCATTGCGCAGCGCCTGCGCCCGGATCTGGAAAAGATCGCCGCGCGCCACGGCGCCAAGCTCAAGGTGGTGGAAGTACCGCCCGGCCCGCCGGTGATGAGCCCGCTGGTGGCCGAGGTGTATGGCCCCGACGAAGCGGGCCGCCAGCAACTGGCCGCGCGCGTGGCCCTGGCATTCGCCAGCACGCCCGACATCACGTCCATAGACACCAGCCTGCGTGAAGACGCGCCGCGTGCCTTCTTGCGAGTGCAGCGCCAGCGCGCCGAGACCTTGGGCATTCCGGTGGCCAGCATTGCCGCCACGGTGCAAGGCGCGCTGTCGGGCGTGGACACCACCTACTTGCACGACGGCCACAGCAAGTACCCGGTGCCCGTGCGCCTGCAATTGCCGCGTGAAGCGCAAGTGGGGCTGGACGCACTGCTGGCGCTGCCGCTGCGCGCTGGCAACGGGCAACTGGTGCCGCTGAGCGAGCTGGTGCGTGTGGAACGCGGCGTCATCGACAAACCCCTCTTCACCAAGGACCTGCAGCACGTGAGCTACGTGTTTGCCGACGTCGGCGCCGGGGGCAGCACGCCCGACAGCCCGCTGTACGGCCTGTTCAACATCCGCACCAAGCTGCAGGCCGCCGCGCTGCCCGGCACCGGCACGCTGGGCGAATACTGGATCAACCAGCCGGCCGACCCCTTCCGCGAATACGCCATTAAGTGGGACGGTGAATCGCAGATCACCTACGAAACCTTCCGCGACATGGGCGCCGCCTACGGCGTGGGCCTGGTGCTGATTTACCTGCTGGTGGTGGCGCAGTTCAAGAGCTACGTCACGCCGCTGATCATCATGGCGCCCATACCGCTGACCATCATCGGCGTGATGCCGGGGCACGCGCTCTTCCATGCCAACTTCACCGCCACCAGCATGATCGGCATGATCGCGCTGGCCGGCATCATCGTGCGCAACTCCATCCTGCTGGTGGACTTCATCGACCTGCAGGTGTCGCACGGCATGGCCTTCAAGGACGCCGTGCTCAGCAGCGCCGCTGTGCGTGCCCAGCCCATTGCGCTGACCGGCCTGGCGGCCATGACGGGTGCCCTGTTCATCCTGGACGACCCCATCTTCAACGGCCTGGCGATCAGCCTGCTGTTTGGCATCTTCGTGTCCACGCTGCTCACGCTCGTGGTGATCCCGGTTCTTTATTACGCGGTGAACCGGCGCCGCCTTGAACCCACTGGAGAAACCCCATGACCGTCGACCGACTCATCCGCATTTTTGCCGGCAGCTTCATCCTGCTGTCGCTGGCCCTGGGCGTGCAGGGCAGCCCCATTTACGTGTCGAGTTGGTGGCTGGCCTTCACGGCGTTTGTGGGTGCCAACCTGCTGCAGTTTGGCTTTACGAATGTGTGCCCTTTGGGTTTGATCCTGCGCAAGCTGGGTGTGCCTGAAGACCGTGCGGTTTGCTCCAGGTAAAAACAAGACCAAGAAAGGCGGGTCAAAATGGATGCGCTCCAAAACAAAATCAGGGAGAGTTGCACCATGTCAGACCTTGCCGACGCCAAATCGCGCACCGATCTGCTCAACAGGCTGAAGCGCGCAGAAGGTCAACTGCGCGGCATTCAGCGAATGATCGAAGAGGGTAAACCGTGCATGGACATTGCCACGCAAATGGCTGCCGTGCGCAAAGCGCTGGACAGCACCTACGTGCGCATGACCGTGTGTTTCATGCAGCAAGAACTGCAGCACCGCCTGGGTGACAAGGCCGGTGACGACGCCCAGATCGGCGCCGTGCTTGAAGACATGCAAGAGCTGCTGGGCAAGATCCGGTAGCGCTTTCAGCCGCTTGGGGCTGCAGCGCGGCACGGGCGTGCTGCGTTGGGCACAGTGTTGCGCGCGGCGTTTGGCACGGCGTTTAGCACGGTGTTCAGCACGCC
>CAZUKT010000637.1:0-2195 GCA_964620975.1 uncultured Rubrivivax sp.
ATTGCGCATGTGCCAGCGCGGCGCCTACCATTCCGGGCTCGCGGTGGTGCAGGCCCGGCATGGCGTTGAACAGGTGGGTAAAGCTGCCCGCGCCCTGGGCCAGTGCCTGCACACCGTCTTCGTAGGTGCCCATGGAGTGGCCCAACTGCACACGGTAACCGGCATCGCACAGTGACGCGATCAGGTCCATATTGCCCGGCACTTCGGGCGCCAGGGTGATCAGGCGAATGGGTGCCAGCTGGTTGAGCTGGCGCAGCTCGTTCACTGCAACTGGACGTGCAAAGGCGGGCTGTGCGCCGAGCTTGGCCTCGTTGATGTAGGGGCCTTCCAGGTGCACACCCAGCACCCGCGCGCCACCGGGGTGACGTTGCTGGCAAACGCCCGTTAGCCCCTGCATGGCGGTGACCAGATCGCCTATCGGCGCGGTCATGGTGGTTGCCAACAGGGAGGTGGTGCCATGCTGTGCATGTACCTCGCTCACGCGCTGGGCGGCGCTACCGCCTTCCATGATGTTGCGCCCACCGGCGCCGTGCACATGCAGATCGACGAAGCCGGGCAGCAGCAGGGGCTGGCCCGATGTGCGTGCGGCGTTTTCGTCGGTCGGTTTTCCGTCAATGTGTTCAATGTGCCCGTCAACCGTGAAAGTGATTGTCCCTTTGACGAAGCCATCCGGCGTCAGGATGTTGCCGGCTAAAGACTGGGTCATGTGTGCCCCACGGCAGACTCCGCAATCGTGAGTTGACCGTCAGCCGAAGTATCCAGTGGTACCGGTATCAGCCCTTCACCCACACATTCACCGGAATCACACATGCCGTCCGACCACCTGAAACGCGCGTAATGTACGTTGCACGTGATGCTGTTGCCCGGCTTGGAGATCAGCAGCGATTGCTTTGCCGCCAGCGGCACGCCAAAGTGCGGACAGCGGTTGACGAAGGCCCGCACCTGCGCGCCGTCGCGTAGCATCAGCAGGCGAAAGGGTTGTGCAGCGCCACCACCGGTGTCCAATGCCATCAAAGTCGCCTGGCCGTCGGGCAGCGATTGGACGGAGCACAGCGCGGCACCAGGGGTGGGTGCGTGGGGCAGCGTATTCCAGCGAATGGGATTGGATGCAGACATGGTGTCATTTATACCCAATTTGGGTTGGTATGGAGTGTTTTACGGAAGTTTAAAGCAAAATTGGCCTCTGACCCTCGTCAAATATGACTGAATAGCTATCATAATCATAGCGGTTTTGACAAGTCAACTGGTCTGTGCTGCGCCGGCAACCGCCAGCCCGGCGGCCACACCGCCAAAGCGATTGCCCTCGACCACGGTCGCATCGGGCATGGCGGTGCGCAGGGCCTGCATGAGCGGGCGCAGGGCTGATGAACCGCCGGTCAGGTAGACGGCATCGACGGCCGGTAGACCCGAGCGCTCCACGCACAGTTGCGCGCACTGAACGACCTGGCTCAGCGCCTGCTGCAGAGCGTCGTCCATGCCGGGCACAGTGACTGTGGCGCCCAGGTGCTCAGAGGGACCATGGCCCAGAAAATCCAGATCTACCAGTGCGTTTTCTCCGGTGACCGAGCAGGCAATCTTGGCGGCCTCCACACCGGCGAGCATGCGGTGGCCGTGCTGGCCCTCGAGCGCGTCGATCAGGCGTGCGTGCAGGCTCTGGTCGGTGTAGTCGGTCCACAATTCTTTGGCAAAGTGCATGGCCTTGCGGGTGTAGGCCTGGTGGATCAGGTGCCAGGTGGTGAGGTCAAAGAACACGCTGTTGGGAACCGGGCGCCCGCCGGTGCCGATGTGGCGGTAACCCAGCAGTGGCATCACGGTGGAGAGGTCGAGCAAGCGGTCAAAATCGGTACCGCCGATGTGCACACCGGTGGTGGCGAGAATGTCGGCGCTGCGGTCGCTTTGCTGGCTTCGTGCCGGGTTCAGACGGATGACGGTGAAGTCCGACGTGCCGCCTCCGATGTCCACCACCAGGGCAGTGGTTTCCCGGTCCACGCGCTGCTCGTAGTCCAGCGCTGCGGCAATGGGCTCGAGCTGGAAGGCGATGTCGGTAAACCCGGCTTCACGGGCGGCACGGCCCAGCGTTTCCTGCGCCAGCGCATCGCGCTCGGGGTTGTCGTCCACGAAATGCACCGGGCGGCCCAGCATAGCGTGTGTGAGTGGCTGAGCGGCCTGTGCTTCGCAGCGGCGCTTGCGTTCCT
>CAZUKT010000637.1:2205-2607 GCA_964620975.1 uncultured Rubrivivax sp.
CAGCAGGCGGCCATCCAGTCCGTTGAGATAGGCCTGCATGGCCTCGGAGCCATACAACACGGTGTGGGTTTCGTTCGCAAAAAACAGGGCGGTTGGCATCTCCGAGCGCGTACCATCCAGAGCGATGGTGTGCATCTGGCCATCCGTGCCCATCAGCGCGGCGGCGGAGTTGGAGGTGCCGAAGTCAATGCCCAGCACCAGCGCTCGGGAGCCCATGTTCATGCGGTGAGCGCTGCTTCTTTCAGCACCTGCTTCAGGAAGGCCGAAATGTCGGCAATTTCGCGCGGGTGCACCGCGTGTTGCATGGGGTAGGTGTGCCACTGCACCGGGTGGCCCAGGGCGGTCAGCGCATCGCGCGACTTTTCTCCGCGCGCGGGCACCACAACGGGGTCCATCGTGCCA
>CAZUKT010000638.1:0-2355 GCA_964620975.1 uncultured Rubrivivax sp.
GGCGCCTGTTGCGGGCCTGCCACCGGCACTTCAAGCAATTGCAGGATGACGGGCTGGGCCTTGCCCAGCATTTCGCCACTGGCAATGCGGAACAGCAGGGCATAACCGATCTGGCCGGCGGCGCCGGTGACTGCCACGCGGACGGGTTTCTTGCTCATGGAGGCTCTCCTGATGGGGCGGGTGGAGGAAGGGAAATCAGCCCACGAGTTTAGACCTTGCTGCCCTGCTTGAAGCTGACGAAAAGCGCGCCGAGATCTTCTCTTATGTCTTATATAAGACATGGGATCGATGGACACCGGGCACCCCGCTGTGTTGCAATGCCGGCATGCCCGAGACCCTATCGAGCGTGGCCACAGGCGCCGAGCCCACGCCATCGTTCAGCCCGCTGTACCAGCAGATCAAGGCGCTGCTGGTGAAGAGCCTGCAGGCCGGCGAATGGCAGCCCGGGCAGGCCATACCGAGTGAAATGGACCTGGCCACGCGCTTTCGCGTCAGCCAGGGCACGGTGCGCAAGGCCATAGACGAAATGGCCACCGACAACCTGCTCGTGCGCCGCCAGGGCAAGGGCACCTTTGTGGCCACACACGCCGAGCAGGCCACGCAATACCGCTTCTTGCGCCTGATGGCCGACGACGGCAGCGCGTCTGCCCTGCAGCGCCGCCTGCTGGAATGCCGCCGCATGCGGGCCCCGGCCGAAGTGGCCCGGCTGTTGGCACTGAAGTCTGGCGAGCCGGCGGTGCAGGTGCGCCGCCTGCTGCTGGCCGGCCCTGCGGGCAGCGTGGCGCCCGTGGTGCTGGACGACATCTGGCTGCCGGGTGTGCTATTCAAGGGGCTGACTGCCGAGCGGCTGGCCGCCTGGCGCGGGCCCATGTACCGCTTGTTTGAGGCCGAATTTGCCGTGCAGATGATCCGAGCCGAAGAAAAGCTGCGGGCCGTGGCGGCCGCGCCCGAAGAAGCCGCTTTGCTGGACGTGGCGGCCGGCACACCGCTGCTGCAAGTGGAGCGCTTGTCCTTTACCTATGGAGACCGGCCGGTGGAATTGCGGCGCGGCCTGTACCACACGGCCACCCATCACTACCGCAACCAGTTGAGCTGAGTGGCCCCGTTTCCAGTTCCACGTAAGCCTGTTACGTTGCAATAAACTCACTGGGTTGCACCCGGTTCCCACGAGCAAAACATGACTGAGACGACCCGACAAAGACCCGGCACCATGCGGCTGGTGGATGCCATGCAATACCGGCTGCCACTGGCCGGTGTGGTGAGCATCCTGCACCGCGTGAGCGGGCTGCTGATGTTTTTGCTGCTGCCCTTCATCGTGTGGTTGTTTGACGTGAGCCTCACGTCCGAGATCTCGTATGAGCGCTTCACCAGCGCCTTCATTGCCGGCATCGGCTTCTTGCCGGGCTGGTGCATCAAGCTCGTGGCGCTGGCGCTGATCTGGTCTTACCTGCACCACTTCATCGCCGGTGTTCGCCACCTGTGGATGGACATGACCCACAGCGTCACCAAGGAGCAGGGTCGCTCGTCCGCCGTCGTCACCCTGGTGGGCAGCGTGGTGCTCACGGTGGCCCTGGGCGCCAAGCTCTTCGGTCTGTATTGAGGGGGCCCCAGATGTCGGTCAACTACGGTTCCAAACGCGTCGTCGTCGGCGCGCACTACGGCATGCGTGACTGGCTCAGCCAGCGTGTCACGGCCTGCCTCATGGCCCTTTTCACCGTGCTGCTGCTGGCGCAGGTGCTGTTCACGTCGGGCCCGCTGGGCTACGACACCTGGGCCGGCATCTTTTCCACGCAGTGGATGAAGGTGCTGACCTTTGTGGTGCTGCTGTCGCTGGGCTGGCACGCCTGGGTGGGCATGCGCGATATCTGGATGGACTACGTCAAGCCTGCCGCCATCCGCCTGGTGCTGCAGGTGGTCACCATCGTCTGGCTCGTCGGCTGCATGGGCTGGGCCGTGCAAGTGCTCTGGAGACTCTAGGACATGGCCCATCCCCTACGCGCTTCGCGCGCCCCCTCAAGGGGGCAACGCCAGCGGCCCGGCAAAGCCGGTTCCGCGGCGTCCGCTTGGTTCGTCTGCCCCCGCTTCTGCCTGAAGGTCGCTTGATATGGCATCCAGTTCAATCCCGCGTCGCAAGTTTGACGTCGTCATCGTGGGTGCCGGCGGTTCCGGCATGCGCGCTTCACTGCAGCTCTCCCTGGCCGGCCTGAACGTGGCCGTGCTGAGCAAGGTCTTCCCCACGCGCAGCCACACCGTGGCGGCGCAAGGTGGCATCGGTGCCAGCCTGGGCAACATGGCCGAAGACAACTGGCACTACCACTTCTACGACACCGTCAAGGGGTCTGACTGGCTGGGTGA
>CAZUKT010000638.1:2365-2604 GCA_964620975.1 uncultured Rubrivivax sp.
AACACATGGGCATGCCCTTTGACCGCAACCCAGACGGCACCATCTACCAGCGCCCGTTTGGCGGCCACACCGCCAACTACGGTGAAAAGCCCGTGCAGCGCGCCTGCGCCGCAGCCGACCGCACCGGCCACGCCATGCTGCACACGCTGTACCAGCAAAACGTCAAGGCACGCACCAGCTTCTGCGTCGAGTGGAGGGCGCTGGACCTGATCCGCGATGCCGCCGGTGACGTTTGCGGC
>CAZUKT010000639.1:0-1892 GCA_964620975.1 uncultured Rubrivivax sp.
ACCTGGTGTTCAAGATTGCCGACGACAACGGCCTCTTGATACTGGACATGAAAGACCTGCGCGCCATGCTGCAGTACGTGGGCGACAACGGCAGCCAGTTCACCACCGAATACGGCAACATCAGCGCCGCCAGCGTGGGCGCCATCCAGCGCGGGCTGTTGCAGATTGAAGAACAAGGCGGCGACAAGTTTTTTGGCGAGCCCATGCTCGACATCGGCGACTTCATGCAAACGGTGGACGGCCTGGGTGTCATCAACATCCTCAGCGCCGACAAGCTGATGAACGCACCGCGCCTTTACGCCACCTTCTTGCTGTGGATGCTGAGCGAGCTGTTTGAGATGCTGCCCGAGGTGGGCGACCTGGAAAAACCCAAGCTCGTGTTCTTCTTTGACGAGGCCCACCTGCTCTTCAAGGACGCGCCCGGCGCGCTGGTGGAGCGCATTGAACTGGTGGTGCGCCTGGTGCGCAGCAAGGGCGTGGGTGTGTACTTTGTGACGCAAAACCCGCTGGACGTGCCCGACACCGTGCTGGCCCAGTTGGGCAACCGCGTGCAGCACGCGCTGCGCGCCTTTACGCCGCGAGACCAGAAGGCCGTCAAGAGCGCGGCCGACACCATGCGCGCCAACCCCGGCATCGGCGACATGGCCACCGCCATCACCGAATTGGCCGTGGGCGAGGCGCTGGTGAGCTTTCTGGACGCCAAGGGCCGCCCCAGCGTCACCGAGCGTGTGTTTGTGCTGCCGCCGGGCAGCCAGATCGGGCCCATCACACCCGAACAGCGCAAGGCGCTGGTGCAGGGTTCGCTGGTGGCCGGCGTGTACGAAAAAGTGGTGGACCGCGACTCGGCCTATGAAAAGCTCAAAGGCCGCGCTGCGGGCCCCGGCGCCGGCCACCGAAGACGGCGGCGGCCTCATGGGCGGCCTGAAAGACGTGCTCTTTGGCAGCACCGGCCCCCGCGGCGGGCGCCACGCCGGGCTGGCCGAGAAGGCGGCGGCGTCGGCCGTGCGCAGCATCGGCTCGGCGGTGGGGCGCGAAATCATCCGTGGCGTGCTGGGTTCACTGTTGGGTGGCTCCAGACGGCGTTGATTTCAGCCGGGCGCGTGGCCGTGCCGCCGGCCTGGACGTACTGTCTTTGCAGTACACCGGCGCCGGCCCGGTGGGCAATGACAACCCACATAAAAACACCACCTTCTTCTGGATGTGCGAAGGGACCGGCACCTGGGGCGCCGAGGCCGCGATGTGCACCACGACCAGACCGAGTTGATGGCCACTGCCGCCTTCGGCAAACCCGGCGCCACCCATGACTACAGCGACCCGCCCGTGGGCCTTGAGCCGGCATCGCCCACAATCCGGCCCCTTGCGGCGGGTGCCGTGCAGCGGGGCCTTTGACATGACGATCCTGAACTGGCTGGCGCTGGGCAGCCTGGCCCTGGTGGCATTGGCCTTGATGGCAGGGCAGCTGGGCTTGCTGAGTGGGCGCACGCCCGCCAGGCTGGGCGTGGACGGCGGCAAGCTCAAGGCGCCGTCCAGCACACCCAACAGCGTCAGCAGCCAGGCCGCGCTCTGGCCTGGCCACCCACAGCAGGCCTATGCCCAGATTGCGCCGCTGGCGCTGGTGGGCAGCGGTGCGGCCACCCTGGCACGTTTGCAGGCCCTGGTGCAAGCCACACCCGGTGCGGTGGTGGTGGAGGCGCGGGCCGACTACCTTCGCGCCACCTTCACCACCCGGCTGATGAAGTTCACCGACGACGTGGAGTTCTGGCTGGACCCCGCCGCTGGCGTGGTGCAGGTGCGATCGGCGTCGCGCCTGGGGCGCAAGGACTTTGGCACCAACCGGGCCCGCGTGGAAGCTTTGCGCACACAACTGCAGGCCCGCTGACGCCAAGCGGCGC
>CAZUKT010000639.1:1902-2602 GCA_964620975.1 uncultured Rubrivivax sp.
TGACGCCGGCGGCGCCCAGCCGCCGGCTGCGTTGGCAGCGGCGCTGCATCTGGCGCCGTGGCCCGCCACTTTGGCGCCGCCACCCGCCCGCCCATCGCACCGCAGTGGCCGCGCCGGCTGCCGGCGGCCACAGTGCCGGCCAGCCACAGCCCCGCACAATGCGCGCCATGCCCATGCCCCTGCCCACATCCAGCCCGACGCCGTCCCCACCCGCGCCCAGCGCGTTGGCGGCCACCTGGGTGCGGCTGCGCACGGCCGTGTGGCGCCGCCTGGCTGTGGTGGGCAGCTTGTGCCTGGGCATTGCCTTGCTGCTGACCACCATGGACGGTGGCGGCTTCCGCTACAAGCTGCTGTATTCGCTGCTCATCGGCATGGCCTGCACCGTCGTCGTCGACTGCACCCGGCTGTGCGCCGCCTGGTGGGTGGACCGCATGCGAAAGGCCCGCGGCCTGGTGGTGCAAGACAGCGCCGCCACCACCGGCTGGCGCGGTGCGGTGCCGGGCACCATCCTGGCACTGCTGGTGGGCCCACCTTTCGGCCATTGGCTCGGTGACCAGATCACCGGCTTCAGCTCACCCAGCATGTTTGCGCTGGACCAGCCCGGCAGCCGCTTCATCCTGTTCATCAGCCTGGGCGCCACGGTGATCTCGCTGGTGGTCATCAGCACGCAGGAAAGCCTGGCCAGCGCTCGCACCCTGGC
>CAZUKT010000640.1:0-2595 GCA_964620975.1 uncultured Rubrivivax sp.
GCAGCGGCAGCGCGTTAAACAGCGGATATAAGCCCGGGTGCCAGCGGCAGAGCACGCGCGCCAGCGGCGGCGCCAGGGTGACCCGGCGGTGTATGACCAAGCCGAGTGGAAAGAGCTGCCGCACGCGTGCCAGCGGCACGCCGCGCACGTCCGGGCTGCGCGGGTTGGCAAAGGTGAAGTCGTACCAGAGCACCGCCCCGCCGGGCTTGAGCCAAGACCACATGGTGTCGGCCAGCCTCTGCTGGAAGGCGTTGTCCAGCAGCGACGAAAACACGGTGGACTGCAGCACGAAGTCCTGGCTCGCGGGCGCGATCTCGGCAAGCGTTGCATCGCCGCCGATGAGCGTCGTGGCTTGGGGCAAGACGTGGCGCGCGTTGGCCAGGCGGTCTGGCAGCAGTTCGATGCCCACCAGGTGCTGTGGCGCAAAGCCCAGGCGCAGCAGTTCGATCAGGTTGCCGCCCGCCCCGCAGCCGACTTCGACCAAGCGCCGCTGCGAAAGCTCATGGATGCCGTGCACCGCCAGCAGTTGCAGCAGCGCGCGCTGGCGCTCCTGCAAGGTCTGCCAGACCTCGGGGCGCAGCACGCTGTAGCGCTCGGCGCCCTGGCGGCGGGCGTAGCGCTCAACGACGGCACGGGTCTCGTCGCTCACCCCACCGCCTCCAGGAACCGCCGCGCCAACACCGGGTAGGTGTGGTGCGCCAGAACAAATGCGCGGCCCCTGTCGCCCATGGCATGACGATCGGCAGCGTCCAGCGCAGCCAGGAGCTGCAGGCCGTCGGCGACCGCCTCGGGTGACTCCGGCGCGACCGTGAGCCCGGCGCCGGCTTCAGCCACGGGGTCGTTACCGGCCTCGACCGCGTGCAGCACGGCGCAGCCGGCCATCATGTAGTCCATGAGCTTGTTCGGCGCGATGCCGAAGCGGTAGATCGGCACCCGTTGCCAGCCGATGAAGGCAATGTCGATCGCGGTCAGAAAGGACGGAATCTGGGCTTTGGGAATGGGCGGCAGAAAGCGCACGTGGTCCAGGCCCTCGTCGGCCACACGCTGCGCCAGGCGGGCCTGTTCGTGGCCGCTGCCCACCAGCACGATCTGCAGCGGCGCTGTGCGCAGCAGCGCGGCGGCGTCCAGCAGCGTGTCCAGCGCATTGGGCAGGCCCATGGAGCCGGCATAACCCACCACGGTGCGGCCCGCCGCGTGCGCCGCAGCCAGTGCCTGCGCCACGTCGTTGCGCAGCGGCACCGGCTCACCCTGCCATTCGTCGAGCGAGATGCCGTTGGGCACGATGTGCAGTTTGCGCAGGTCCAGTCCGCGTGAAGCCATGTGGCCGTGTACCTTGGGCAGCATGCTCACCACCACGTCGGCGTGGCGGTAGGCCGCGTCTTCAGCCGCCTGGCACAGCATGATGAAGGGGTGGTGGCGCGACATGCCCGACAGCTCAATGGGGCTCAGCGGCCACAGGTCGTGCACTTCAAAGACAAGTCTGGCACCTGCCCGCTTTGCAATGCGGCGCGCCACCCAGATGTCCATGGGGTAGGTGCTGGATGCGATCACCACATCGGGCTTGAAGTCACGCACCAGGCGCGGCGTGTCGGCCCAGACCGCACGCAGGAAGGCCCAGATGTTCTTCACCCGGCCCAGGCCGTTGCCCTGGTAGGCGGGGGTGCGGTACCAGCGGTAGGCCATGCCGTCGGCGGTTTCGTCGCCCGCCACCGGCTGTGTGGCGCGCACATGTGAATAGTCCGCCGCCAGCACTTGCACACGGTGCCCCATGCGCACCCATTCACGCCCCAGGCAGTAGGGCCGGTATTCCATGCCCCAACGTGGGCCACCGGCATAGTGGTTGAGGTAGAGGATGTTCATGACAGGGTGCGCAACCGTGCCACGAAAGTGTCCACACAAGGCGCAAACAGCGCGTGATGCGCGACCCACTCGCGGTTGCGCCGGGCCATGGCGTCTGCCTGCGGCAAGAAGGAATCCAGCACCGCACGGTCCAGCAACGACCCACTGGGCACGATCAGGCCGTTGGCACCGTGCTGAACCAGTTCCCGGTTGGCCGGCAGGTCCGACAACAGCGGCACGCAGCCCTGCGCCATGGCCTCCAGCACAGACACCGCCACCGAGTCGCTTTGCGGCAAGCTCAGGTACCAGCGGGCACTGGCGTAGTGCTTTGCCTGCGTGGCCGCGTCCAGCCGGCCTACAAACTGCACGCGGCCGTGCAGACCCAGGTCACGCGTCTGCCGTTCAAGCGCCGTGCGCAGGCTGCCGTCGTTGGCCATCACGAGCCGGCTGCGGTCTCCGGCCAGGGCCGCAAACTGCGCCAGCACCCGCGCTGGGGCGTAGATCGGCTCCAGGCCTCGATTGGCAAAAAACAGGTCGTCGTCTTTGCCGTCCGGCGTGGGCGGCATGGCTTCAAGCCCGAAGGGAAACACCATCACCTCGCGCGCGCCCAGTTGCCGCATGCGCTGCGCCATGACCTGCGAGTCGCTGGTGGTCAGCGCACAGGCATGCAGCACACGCTGCGTCGCGGCCTTGAGCAGCAGGCTCTGGTCTGGCGCCACGAGAATATCGCTGCCCCAGGCCGAGCCCACCAACCGG
>CAZUKT010000641.1:0-2595 GCA_964620975.1 uncultured Rubrivivax sp.
GGGGGCACCGGCGGGTCGGATTCGGTCAAGACAGGTCTTCCAGCAGGTTGGCCATTTCCACCGCCACGCGGGCGGCGTCACGGCCTTTTTCTTCGGCACGGGCCCAGGCCTGGGCTTCGTTTTCAACGGTGAGTATGGCGTTGGCAATGGGCAACTGGTGGTCGAGCGACACCCGCGTCACACCGGCGCCGCTTTCATTGGCCACCAACTCGAAGTGGTAGGTCTCGCCGCGGATGATGCAGCCCAGCGCGATGAGCGCGTCGTACTCGCCCGACTCGGCCATGGCCTTGAGCGCCACCGCAATCTCCAGCGCACCGGGCACGTTGACGTGTTTGATGTCGCCTGGCTCCACGTCCAGCCGGTCGAGTTCTGACAGACAGGCATCGACCAGCTTGCTGGTGATGAGGTCGTTGAAGCGCGCACGCACGATGCCGATGCGCAGGCCTTCGCCGGCCAGGTCGCCGGTGCTGCCCTGGTCAGCGCCCAGCATGGTGGGCCTCGGTGGTTTGGCGGGTCATGGAAACACTCCTTCAGGCATGGGCAGCGGTGAAGCCGGTGATTTCAAGCCCGTAGCCGGTCATGCTGGGCATGCGGCGCGGGCTGCCCAGCAGCCGCATGCGGCGCACGCCCAGTTCGCGCAGTATCTGCGCACCCACGCCGTAGGTGCGCAGGTCAATCTGCGCCCTTGGCTGTGTGGCTTGGGCGTCCACCGGCACCAGTTGTGGCAGCAGCGAGGCGGCGTCAGCGGTGCAGTTCAGCAGCACGGCCACGCCTGCATTGCTGGCGCGCAGGGTGGCCAGCGCGGCGTTCAGCGGCCATGAATGGCCGCCGTGGCCCACGTCAAGCAGGTCCATGGCGGTAAAGGGCTCGTGCACACGCACCAGCACTTCGTCGCTCTGCACCCAGTTGCCGTGGGTCAGCGCCAGGTGCACGCCGCCGCCCTTGTCGCGAAAGGCGATGCAGTTGAATTCGCCCTGGGGCGTGGTGAGCGTGCGCTGGCCCACGCGTTCAATCAGCGTCTCATTGCGGCTGCGGTAGCCAATGAGGTCGGCAATGGTGCCTATCTTCAGGCCGTGTTCAGCGGCAAACACCTGCAGGTCGGGCAGCCGGGCCATGGTGCCGTCGTCCTTCATGATCTCGCAGATCACGGCGGCAGGCAGCAGGCCCGCCATGCCGGCCAGGTCGCAGCCGGCTTCAGTATGGCCAGCGCGCATGAGCACGCCACCGTCTTGCGCCTGCAGCGGGAACACATGGCCGGGCTGCACCAGGTCAGACGCGATGGCGTCGCGGGCCACGGCGGCTTCAATGGTGCGCGCACGGTCGGCGGCCGAGATGCCGGTGGTGACCCCGGTGGCGGCTTCAATCGACACCGTGAAAGCCGTGCCGTGTTTGGTGCCATTGCGTGTGGCCATGGGCGGCAGCTGCAGTTTTTCGCAGCGCTCGCGTGTCAGCGTCAGGCAGATCAGGCCGCGTGCATGGCGCGCCATGAAGTTGATGGCAGCCGGGGTGACGTGCTCGGCGGCGAGCACCACCTTCGTTTTCGCGGTCTTCTTCGTCAACGAGGATGACCATGCGGCCGGCGGCCAGCTCGGCCACGAGCTCTGGGACAGGGGAGATGGGCATGGCGCAATTGTAGGCGGGCCCCCTGGGGCAGACGGGTGCCGGAAAACCCCGCTGCACAGCGCACTGCACCGGCCTTTCTGGCTGCTGCTGCGGCGGGCTCGTGCCGTTTCAGTGTGGTTTCAAAACACCTCGCGGCCGGGCGGGCGGGCCCGGATGCGCAGGTCATCACCCACACGCTGCACGTCGGTGTAGCGGTAGTCCAGGGCGTCGCTCAGCGACTGCAGCGGGCCCAGGGCGGCCATGTCGCGGCCAAGGCCCAGCAGCTTGGGTGCCAGGTAGACCAACAACTCGTCCACCAGGCCGGTGCGCAGCAGTGAGGCATTGAGCTTGTGGCCGGCTTCCACGTGCAGTTCATTCACGCCGCGCCGCGCCAGGTCGTGCAGCATGGCGGGCAGGTCCACCTTGCCGGCCTCGCCGGGCAGCAGGGTGATTTCGGCGCCCTGCGCTTGCAACGCTGCGCTGGCCTGGGTGTCTTGCACTGCGGCGTAAATCCACACACCGCGCCCGGGCGGCGCCAGCAGTCTTGCGGTGGCGGGTGTTTGCAGGCGGCTGTCAGCCACCACGCGCAGCGGTTGCAGGGCCGTGGGCACCAGGCGCACGTCAAGCCGGGGGTCGTCTTCCAGCACCGTGCCAATGCCCGTGAGCACGGCAGATGCACGGCGGCGCCAGGCGTGGCCGTCGGCCCGCGCGGCTTCGCCGGTGATCCACTGGCTGACGCCGTTGTTGAGTGCGGTGCGGCCGTCCAGGGAGGCCGCGATCTTCAACCGCACCCAGGGCCGGCCGCGCTGGATGCGGGAGAAGAAGCCGATGTTGATTTCGCGTGCCGCTTGCGCGGTGGTTTCGTTGGCCATCACCACGGCTATGCCCGCGGCACGCAGGCGCGCGATGCCGGCGCCGGCCACCTGGTCAAAGGGGTCACCCACGGCCACCACCACACGTGCCAGGCCGGCGCCAATCAGCGCGTCGCAACAA
>CAZUKT010000642.1:0-2592 GCA_964620975.1 uncultured Rubrivivax sp.
CCGGACAAGGACATCTTCCTGTACATCAACTCGCCCGGTGGCAGCGTAAGCGCGGGGCTGTCGATCTACGACACCATGCAGTTCATCAAGCCCGACGTGAGCACGTTGTGCATGGGTATGGCCGCCAGCATGGGCAGTTTCTTGTTGATGGCCGGCGCAAAGGGCAAGCGCTCGGCTTTGCCCAATTCACGCGTCATGATCCACCAGCCCAGTGGCGGTGCTCAAGGCCAAGCCACCGACATCGAGATTCAGGCACGCGAGATCATCAAGACACGCGAGCAGCTCAACCGCATCTACGCCGACCGCACCGGGCAGCCCGTCGAGCGCACCGCGGCTGACATGGAGCGTGATCTGTGGATGAGCCCTACCGAGGCCAAGGACTACGGCCTCATCGACCAGGTGTTGGACAAACGCGCCTGATCTGACGCGCAGCAATGGGCGCTGGGCGCTCGCATTTGCAGGGCCCCGAACAGGGGCCTTTTTGCGCCGATGGCCGGTATTGCAGTTGGTCTATCATGCTTTCAATTCACGCTCAACCCCGCTCGTAAAACGCATCCATGGCAGACAAGAAGGGCGCCTCCGGCGAAAAGGTTCTGTACTGCTCCTTCTGCGGCAAGAGCCAGCACGAGGTGAAGAAGCTCATTGCTGGGCCTTCGGTTTTCATCTGCGACGAGTGCATCGAGCTGTGCAACGACATCATCCGCGATGAAGTGCCTTCCGACAGCCCCACTGCCAAGTCAGCCAAGTCTGACCTGCCTGTGCCCAGCGAGATCAAAGGCAGCCTGGACCAGTACGTGATTGGCCAAGAAGTGGCCAAGCGCACGCTGTCGGTGGCCGTGTACAACCACTACAAACGCCTCAAGCACATGGGCGCCAATGCGTCCAAGGATGAGGTTGAGCTCACCAAGAGCAACATCTTGCTTATCGGACCCACGGGCTCGGGCAAGACCCTTTTGGCGCAGACCTTGGCGCGCCTTCTCAACGTGCCTTTCGTGATTGCCGATGCCACCACGCTGACCGAAGCGGGCTACGTGGGTGAAGACGTCGAAAACATCATCCAAAAACTGCTGCAAAACTGCAATTACGACGTCGAACGCGCCCAGCGCGGCATCGTCTACATCGACGAAATCGACAAGATCAGCCGCAAGGCCGACAACCCCAGCATTACCCGCGACGTGTCGGGCGAAGGCGTGCAACAGGCATTGCTCAAGCTGGTGGAAGGCACGATGGCCAGCGTGCCGCCGCAGGGCGGGCGCAAGCACCCGAACCAGGACTTTCTGCAGATCGACACGACCAACATCCTGTTCATCTGCGGGGGCGCTTTTGACGGCCTTGAGAAGGTCATTCAGAACCGCACCGAAAAGTCCGGCATCGGCTTTGCGGCCAGCGTGCATAGCAAGACTGAAAAACGGGCCGCCGACATCTTCCGCGACGCCGAGCCCGAAGACCTGATCAAGTTCGGTCTGATCCCTGAACTTGTCGGCCGGCTGCCCGTGGTGGCCACCCTGGGTGAACTGAGCATCGACGCCATGGTGCAGATCCTCACTGAGCCGAAGAACGCACTCGTCAAGCAGTACCAGAAGTTGTTCGCCATGGACGGCGTCGAGCTCGAGATCCGCCCGTCGGCGCTGACGGCCATCGCCCGCAAGGCGCTGGCCCGCAAGACCGGCGCCCGGGGCTTGCGTTCTATCCTTGAGCATTCGCTCATCGACACGATGTTCGACCTGCCCACGCTCGACGGCGTGTCCAAGGTCGTGATCGATGAACACATCGTCGAAGAGGGTGCCAAGCCGCTGCTGGTCTACCGAGAGAAAAAAGCCAGCGCCTGACTGGCTGGGCCTTCCATTTGCCCTGGCGCCTCACGCTTCTTGCATTCCCCGCCTCGAGCCCCACCTGGGCTTGAGAAAGAGAGGTTCCAATGTCCGGTCATCCTGTCCTACCGCCCGAGCCGATCACGCTGCCGCTATTGCCGCTGCGTGACGTGGTGGTATTTCCGCACATGGTCATCCCACTGTTCGTGGGTCGGCCCAAGTCGATCAAGGCGCTTGAAGCGGCCATGGAGTCTGGCCGCCAGATCATGCTGGTGGCGCAAAAGGCTGCCGGCAAGGACGAGCCCAAGGCCGACGACATGTTCGACGTCGGCTGTGTCAGTTCTATCCTGCAGATGCTCAAGCTGCCCGACGGCACCGTAAAGGTGCTGGTTGAAGGAGTCCAGCGTGCGAACACGCAAAGCATCACCGAGGTCAACGACTACTTCGTCGGTGAGGTGATCCCGGTCCAGGCCGGGGCCGACGCCACGCCCGAAATCGAAGCCCTGCGCCGTGCCGTGACGCAGCAGTTTGATCAGTACGTCAAGCTCAACAAGAAGATCCCGCCCGAGATCCTGACCAGCATTGCTGGCATTGACGACCCCGGCCGCCTTGCCGACACCATTGCGGCGCACCTGCCGCTGAAGCTTGAAGCCAAGCAGGCCGTGCTTGACCTTTTTGAAGTGGCCAAGCGGCTTGAAAAGCTGCTGGAACTGCTTGAGCACGAGGTTGACATCCTGCAGGTCGAGAAGCGCATCCGTGGGCGAGTCAAACGCCAGATGGA
>CAZUKT010000643.1:0-2581 GCA_964620975.1 uncultured Rubrivivax sp.
CATGACGCAGCCCGACCCGGGCCGTTTCATGGACCAGTACACATCGGGCGAGGTGTCGAGCAAGGCCAACAAATGGCAGGGCCGCAACATCTGCCGCTACCGCAACCCTGAATACGACAAGCTGCAGGCCGCCAGCGAAACCGAGCTGGACCCGGTCAAACGCGCCGCCACCTTCATTGCCATGAACGACCTGCTGTACCGCGACACCATCATCGTGCCGCTGATCAGCCGGCCGCGTGTGCGGGGTGCCAACCTCAAGCTGGTGAACCCACTCACCGGCTGGGACCTGGATTTTTCGGCGCTGCAAGACTGGTACCGCCAGGCCTGACCCCCTGCACAGACGACAGCGTCCGCGCGCAACTTCGACCCTGCCGACCACGCTGCCGACGCCTTGGGCCCTTACATCCTGCGTCGCCTGCTGATCGCGCTGCCCAGCCTGCTGGGCATCAGCGCGGTGCTTTACACCGTGCTGGCGCTGGCCCCGGGTGACCCGTTTCAGGATCTGGTCACCAACCCCAACGTGCCGGCCGAGGTCAAGCAGATGCTGCGCGCCAAGTTCGGGCTCGATGACCCCATCTGGCAGCGTTACTTTCGCTGGCTCACGGCCATGCTGCAAGGCGACTGGGGCTTTTCATTCAACAGCCGCGTCGACGTGGACGAACTCATCTTGCAGCGCATGCCGGTGACGCTGGCGGTGATTGGCGCGTCACAGGTGCTGGCGCTGCTGGTGGCGTTGCCGGTGGGCATCGTTGCCGCCATGCGCCCCTATTCCTGGTTTGACCGCATCGCCAGCACGCTGGCCTTCGTGGGCTTTTCACTGCCGACGTTTTTCACCGGCCTGCTGCTGATCCTGCTGTTTTCCATCACGCTGGACTGGTTGCCCTTTGTCTACCGCGCCGACCTGCCCGGCACGGGCTGGGACTGGTGGTGGGGCCACATCAAGCAGTCTCTGATGCCGGTGCTGGTGCTGGGCCTGTTCCAGGCCGCCAGCACCATGCGCTACGTGCGTTCGGCGGTGCTGGACGTGGTGCGGCTGGACTACGTGACCACCGCACGCAGCAAGGGCCTGGCCGAACGCGTGGTGATCATGAAGCACATCGTGCGCAACGCGCTCATTCCGGTGGTCACCCTGGTGGCGCTGCAGATGCCGGCGGTGTTTGGCGGCGCCATCGTTACCGAGCAGATCTTTCGCATCCCGGGCATCGGCTCGCTGTTGATTGACGCCATTTTGCGCAACGACACGCCGGTCATCATGGCCGTGACCTTTGTCTTTTCTTGCCTCGTGATCTTCTTCAACCTGCTCGCAGACGTCTTGTATGGCTGGCTCGACCCCCGCATCAGCTTCCGTTAGCGCTGCCGTGCGCCGCGTTGGCATTTCGCCAGGGCGCGAGGCCTGGCGGCGTTTTTGCCGCCACCGCATGGCGCTGTTCAGCCTGGTGGTGCTGGCGCTGCTGGCGGCGCTGGTGGTTTTCGGCCCCATGGTGTGGCGCACGCCCATTGACGAAATCGACTTCACGGCCCTCCTGGCCACACCCAGCTGGCTGCACCCCATGGGCACCGACGACCTGGGGCAGGACATCTTTGCGCGCATGCTCTACGGCGGCCGCATCAGCATGGCGGTGGGGTTGGCGGCCATGATGATGGCCATCGTGGTGGGTGTCACCATTGGCGCCATTGCCGGCATGTCCAGTGGCTGGGTTGATGCGGCGCTGATGTGGCTCACCGACCTCTTCTTGAGCCTGCCTCAACTGCCGCTGCTGCTGCTGGTGATCTACCTCTTCCGTGACAGCCTGAAGGCCATGTTCGGCACCGAGGTGGGGGTGTTCATCCTCATCGTGCTGGTGATAGGCGGCTTCAGGTGGATGCCGGTGGCGCGGCTCGTGCGGGCGCAGTTTCTGAGCCTGCGCGAAAAGGAATTTGTTGAAGCCGCACGGGCCCTGGGCGCCAGCACCAGCCGCCAGGTGCTGCGACACATCCTGCCCAACAGCCTGGGCCCGGTCATCGTGGCGGGCACCATTGACGTGGCTGCAGCCATCATTGCCGAAAGCACGCTGTCCTTCCTGGGGCTGGGTTTCCCGTCGGACATCCCCACCTGGGGCCGCATCCTGTTTGACAGCAAGGACTACCTGGACATCGCACCGCACTGGGCCTTGTTCCCGGGCCTGGCCATCTTCTTGACCGTGCTGACCATCAACTTCATCGGCGACGGTCTGCGTGACGCGTTGGACCCACGCAAGGTGATGTGATGGCGCTCCTGGAGATCAAAGGGCTGAAAACCCACTTCAAAACCGACGACGGCTGGCTGCATGCCGTGGACGGGGTGGACATCGCCATCGACGCCGGCGAGACCGTGTGCGTGGTGGGTGAATCGGGCTGCGGCAAAAGCGTCACCGCCAAGACGGTGATGAAGCTCATCGACATGCCCCCGGGCAAGATCGTGGCCGGCCAGGTGCTGTGGCAGGGGCGTGACCTGGTGCCACTGAGCAACGACGCCATGCGCAGCGTGCGTGCCAAGGAAATCGCCATCATCTTCCAGGAGCCGATGACGAGCCTGAACCCGGTCTACACGATCGGCGAGCAG
>CAZUKT010000644.1:0-2575 GCA_964620975.1 uncultured Rubrivivax sp.
GCCGTGCACGACCCCGAAGTGCTGGCGATCAAACAGACCATCTACCGCACCGGCACCGAAAGCGTGCTGATGGAGTTGCTCATCGAAGCCGCACGCCGGGGCAAAGAAGTGCTGGTGGTGGTGGAACTCAAAGCGCGTTTTGACGAAGAAGCCAACATCAACTGGGCCGAGCGGCTGGAAGCCGTGGGTGCGCAGGTGGTGTACGGCATCGTGGGCCTGAAGACCCATGCCAAGCTGCTGCTGGTGACGCGCCGCGAAGCCGATGGCAAGGCCGGCCACAAAACCGTGCTGCGCAGGTACGCCCACTTGTCCACGGGCAACTACAACCCGCGCACCGCGCGGCTGTACACCGACATCGGTTGCCTCACTTCAGACCCCGGCCTCACGGGTGACGCCGACGTGGTGTTCCTGCAGTTGGCCAGCCAGACCCGCGTCAAGACGCCACAGCACTTGATGACGGCACCTTTTCTCATGCACAAACGCATGGTGCGGCACATCCACCAGGTGGCCGAGGCGGCCCGCGCCGGGCGGCCCGCGCGCATCGTGGCCAAGCTCAACGCGTTGACCGACCCCGCCATCATCCACGCCCTGGTCACCGCCAGCCAGGCCGGCGCCCGGATTGACCTGCTCGTGCGTGGCGCCTGCATGTTGCCGCCAGGTGTGGTGGGGCACACCGACAACATCCGCGTACGCTCGGTGGTAGGCCGTTTTCTAGAGCACACGCGCATCCTGTACTTCAGCTGGGGCGCGGGCGACGACGACGAAGTCCTGTACCTGAGCAGCGCCGACTGGATGAGCCGCAACATGTTCCGCCGCATCGAAGTGGCCTGGCCCGTGCGTGACAAGGCGCTTCGCCAACGTGTCATTGACGAAGCCCTGGTGCCTTACCTGCATGACCAGCGCGACGCCTGGACACTGGACAGCTCGGGGCGTTACCAGCGCGTGGCCGAAACCGGCCTGTGCGCTCAGCAGGCGCTGATGCAGCGGTTTTCCTGACTACCACGCTGTGCTTCAGGCCCTGTCCCCACAACCCTTTCCAATGCCTGGCGACACGCACAAACTTCGTATGGATCTGATCCTCTGGCGCCACGCCGAAGCCTTTGAAATGCGCGAAGTGCAGGAAGACATGGACCGCGCGCTCACGCCCAAGGGTGAGCGGCAGGCCCAGCGCGTGGCCACCTGGCTGAACCGCCAGTTGCCGTCTACCGCAAGGGTGCTGGCCAGCCCGGCGCGCCGCGCCCAGCAAACCGCTGCGGCGCTGGACCGGAAAGTGCGCACGTCGGCCGAACTGGCGCCCGACACCACGGTGGAAGCACTGCTGCACGCGGCGCGTTGGCCCGAGTCGCGCGAGCCCGTGCTGGTGGTGGGCCACCAGCCCACGTTGGGCCTGGTGGCCGCCTACTTGCTTTCGGCCCAGGCGCAGGCCTGGTCGGTGCGCAAGGGGGGTGTCTGGTGGTTGCGCGGCCGTGAACGTGAAGGCGAACTGCAGGTGGTGCTGCACGCGGTGATTTCACCCGAGTTGATCTAGGCGCCGCGAGACCGCCAGCGCAGCAGTCGCGGTGACAACGTGCCGGGCGTCAGCCCGCCAGCACCAGCCGCAGCGGCCCGCTGCGCGTCCAGGTGGCGGCTTCTTCTTGCAGCAGGTACAAGGTGCGCAGGTTGTGCTCGGCCCATCCGGGTTTGACGCTCACCTGAGCCTCTCGCCCACGCACCCGCAGTGACAGTGCCTTGTCGTTCACTTCGCGCCGCGCGTGGCATTTGATGGCGGCCAAACGCAGGCACAGCACCTGCCAGGCAAAGGTCTCGCTGGCCAGCTGCGGCTCTATCTTGCGCAGCCCGCCACGCTGGCCCAGCACCAGTTCGCTCACGCGCCGTTGCTGGTTTTGTGAAAAACCCGGTGCGTCCACATGCGCCAGCAAATAGGCGCTGTGGCGGTGGTGGTCATGGTGCGACACCATCTGGCCAATTTCGTGCAGCGCGCAGGCCCAGGCCAGCTCGCGCCGGCTGTCGTCGTCGGCCCGTTCGCCGAGCGCGGGGCGCACGGCGTCGAACAAGGCCAGTGCCACGGAGCGCACGCGCTCGGCCTGCGGCACGTCGACGCCGAAGCGCTGCTGCAGCGCGGCCACGCTCTCGTCGCGCATGTCGCCGGGGCGGCGGCGCTGCTGCGCCTGGCGGCGCTCGTGCAGGTCGACGATGACCCCTTGGCGCAGCGCGCCCTTGGCCGGCCACAGCGCGGCGATGTCGAAGTGCGTGGACAGCGTGTACAGGATGGCCAGCCCGCCCGGCAGCACCGCGCGGCGCTCGGGCTTCAGGCCGGGCAGCGCGATGCGCTCCGTGCTGCCGGCGGCCAGGCACTGCTCGATGCACCAGCGCAGGCCGGCGGGCGTGATGCGGCCGTCGGTCACGCCGTTGGCGGCCAGCACCTGCGACACCGCGCTGGCCGAGCCCGACGAGCCCAGAGCCTCGGTCCAGCGCTCGCGGGCGAAGGGCACCAGGGCCTCTTCGATCTCGGCCCCCCCCCCCCCCTCCGCCGCCCCACCGCCCTCCTGCGCCATCCGGCCCCCGCGCAACACGC
>CAZUKT010000645.1:0-2557 GCA_964620975.1 uncultured Rubrivivax sp.
GTCGGCAATGCTCTTGGCAATCTGCTCGGCGCTGACCACCACGCTTTGCTGCATGCCGGCCACGCGCACCATCTTGTGGGTGATGGACATGCAACTGGTGGCGTCGCCGCCGCCGCAGCCCGAAATGCCCCAGAACTCGCCGTCGGGCCGGCTGATGCGGAAGTGCAGGCGGCCACCGCCTTCGTCCACAAAGAGCACGTCGCCCTTGGCCTGCTTGATGGCGTTTTCAAAGTTGCGCTGCACTTCCAGCTTGCCGGGATAGCGGCCCGACGCGTCCTTGGACAAGGGGCCGTTGGTGTACCAGTACTCCCCCTCCTTCTTGAAGCGGATCACGTCGCTGCGCGGGTTGGCCAGGTCACTGCGGCGCGCCACTTCCAGCTCGGTGAAGCGTGAACGTTCGCAGTTGTCGAGCGTCTCGCCCGGAAAGCGGCTGAACACCGGATTGGCTTCGCACCGGGGGTTGTCCTGGGCGGCGGTGGCCGAAACCGAGAGCAGGGCCAGGGCTGACAGCGACAGGGCATGCAAGAGCTTGCGCATGGCGTTTCTTTCTTGTGCGGTTGGGGTGGACGGCGGGCAGGCAGTGGCAGCCGCCATTTGCCGGTCCTTGTGGCTGCTTGTGGTTGCTAGTGGCTGCTTGCGGTTACTTGCCGGTGGCGGTCTTGTCCTTCGCCACCGTGTCGGGTTTCTTGGCATTGGCGGGGGTGGTCTTGTCGCAGGCCGCACAGCCGCCCAGGCCGATGCCGGTGGCAGCTTCGGCACCCTTGGTGGGCTTGGCGGGTGGCGCTTTGCCGTCGAGCACGATGATGCCGGCGGCTTCGGCCTTGCCTGTGGGTTTGGTGGCCTTGGCCGCAGCGGGTTTGGCTGCGGCCTGGGTGGCGCCGGCCGCAGGTTCTGCAGCGCCAGCGGCCGCCCAACACAGGCCCAGGCAGATGGCCAGGGCGCCTTGGCTGCAAATGTTGGCTACGGTGGTGGCATGGTGACCAGACTGACAGACCATGGGTGGCTCCTTCATCAAGGGGTTGGGCTTGGAGTGGTAGATCGCCGGTGGACGTTTGGCCAACGGCCGGTGAGTGGCGGGTGAGTGGCGGGTGGGCAACTGGTGCGCGGCGGCCCAGCGGCGCCCTACTTTTCGCCACGCAGCGTGCGCAGCGCGGCGGTGATGTCGGGCATGAGCTGTTCGATGCGTGGTGCGTTGGTCTTCACCAGGGCCACGTTGGCGACGTTGATGCGGTCGGCCGGTATGGCCGCGCCGTGCTGTGCGGCCATCACGGCGGTGTGGCTGGTCATCAAGGCGATGGGGGCGAGCGCAAAGTCGCGCCCGCTCAAGCCGTGTTTGTCGAGCACGGTCTTGATGGCGGGCGTGCGCTCCAGCCGCGCGATGGCGGCTTCCAGCGTGGTGGTGGCGCCGCCGCTCTTGCCACGCAGCACGGCCAGGTCCTTGGGGTGTTTCTTGGCCCACGCCACCAGGTCTTGCAGCGCCAGCGTGTAGGCCTCGACCTTGGGCAGGCTCAGTTCGTAGCCCAGCACCGCCTGGGTAAAGTCGTCTGGCTGCGCCCGGGCCGGTTGGCCAAGGGTGGCGGCCGCTGCCAGGGCCAGCACACAAAGCGCACGGCGCCACTTCAAGGGTTGGGTCGTCATTCGGGTGCCTCTTTGGGGATGGGTGCTTCGGGGTCTTGAAGCAGGCTCAGCAACACGGCGCCGAATTCGGCACAGGCGGCCACCTGGTCGGGGCTGATGCGGGCGCTGGGCCAGCGCAGCGTCAGACCGTGTGTGTCCCACAGCAGCGCCACTTCCCAGCGGTGGGCGCGCTGCAGCCAGCCGCGGGCCTTGGGGCCCACACGATCAAGCAGATCAGGCCGGCTGCCAAAGGCGCGGAAGTGGGTGGCAAAGTCCCCCGGCGGCAGCGGCAGGTGGCGGACCTGGCCCGCCGCCTGCCCCCACACCAAGCCCTGCACCCGTGCACTGCCATAGGCCATGCGGGCGTAGGTGTGCAGCGCCAGGCCGGCGGCCTTGTCCACCAAGGCGGCCATCAGGCCGCTGCCAGGCGCGGCGGCCGGCGGCGCGGCACCCTGGGCGCTGCCTTGCAGGTTCATCAGCAGCAAGATGCCACCACCCACGCTGGCCGTGCCCGCCGCAGGCGCGGTCCAGCGCGTGAAACTGCGCTGGCCTTCGCCGGTGTAGCGGTCGCCGATGATGTCCTGCTGCGCCAGCGAGAGCGCTTCAATGACCCAGTCCACCCCCTGCGTGCTGCCGCTGTAGCGGTGCGTGGTTTCGTCGACCACGCCGTCGGCGTCGGGGCTGCCGGGGGCCTCGGGCCCCGCATAGGCCATGCCACGTTGGGCCGCTTGCTGCGCGTTGCGCTGGGCCTGTGCCGCGATGCGTTTTTGCGCACCTCCAAGGGCCAGCAAACCCACCACGGCCAAGCCCAGAAACAGAGGCCAGAACTGGCCGAACACGGCCTGCAATGCGAGAGTAATTTCCACGGTGGTGTGACGCGCAGGCGCCTACTTGGCGGGCGCTGCCGCTTTGCCGGCCGGCGCTGGTTTGCGCGGTGCCT
>CAZUKT010000646.1:0-968 GCA_964620975.1 uncultured Rubrivivax sp.
CTGCTGGCCAACTGGTTGGCAGTGCGGGCCGATTCGGCCGTCTGGTTGACGGTGCTGGTGAGCTCGTCCATGGAACTGGCGGTTTGCTGCAGCGAACTGGCGGTCTGCTCGGTGCGCTGGCTCAGGTCGGTGTTGCCGGTGGCGATTTCCTGTGCGGCGGTGCTGATTTCGCTGGCGCTGCTGCGCACTTCACCAATGGAGTTTTCAATCTGGCGCAGCGCCTGCAGCAGCTTTTCTGCGGCCGGGTTGTCGCTGTGCAGTTGCAGGGCCGAAAAGTCCACCGAACCGTCTTCGCGCAGCAAGGTGGCGGTCACTTCGGCCAGCTGTTCGCCGGTGGCAAAGTCAGCCCGCGCACGCACGGCCAGGAACACCAGGCCGGCGGCTTCGGCCACCACGTAGGCCGCGTGCTCCAGCACGATGCCCAGGCCGGGCTGCGTAAAACACAGCGGCCCCCAGCCCCATTGCTGGAAGTAGTTGAAGCTCAGGTGGTGCACGGCAATGGTGGCAGCGCCACTCACCACAGGCAGCCAATGGCGATAGACCACGGTGCAGCCCAGGAAGGCAAACACCGCAAAGTGCGCTTCGGCCTGGCCGCGTGCGCTGTGGATCAGCAGGCCCACCATGGCCATGCCCAATGCGGGCAGCGCCACCCGGCTGAGCGTGCCCCCCCGGCTGGCCATGGCCAGCGCTGCGGCGGCGGCCAGGATCACACCACCCACCACCAGCGGCAGCACCCAGCCGGCATTGGCAGCGCCATAGCCCAGTGCAGCAGCCAACACGATGGTGGTAGCGGCCAGCACCAGGCGGTCGTCGGCATGAAAGGTGGTCATGGTGGGGGCTCGGGGGTTTGCGGGCAAGGAGGGGGGCAACGACGCGGCGTGACGCGCAGGCGTCAGCGCGCTGTGGCGGGCTCCAGGCGGAAGCTGCCCACCAGGTCACCCAGGCGGCCGGCTTGTTCGCGCAGGCTC
>CAZUKT010000646.1:978-2545 GCA_964620975.1 uncultured Rubrivivax sp.
TTTGTTGGGTCATGCGGTCGAGGTCGTTCACGGCGCCATTGACCTGGCCGATGCCAGCGCTTTGTTCGGCAGCGGCGGCACTGATGTCGCCGATGATGTCGGACACGCGCTTCACGCTGGCCACGATTTCAGTCATGGTGCTGCCGGCGTCGGTGACGAGCTTGGAGCCAGCCTGCACCCGTTCGACGCTGGCGCCGATGAGGGTCTTGATTTCGCGCGCCGCCGCAGCGCTGCGCTGCGCCAGGCTGCGCACTTCACTGGCCACCACCGCAAATCCACGGCCTTGTTCGCCGGCGCGGGCTGCTTCTACAGCCGCATTCAGCGCCAGGATGTTGGTCTGGAAGGCAATGCCGTCAATGGTGCCAATGATGTCGGCGATGCGGCGCGAACTGGTGTTGATCTCGTCCATGGTGCTCACCACTTGCGCCACCACGCTGCCACCGCGTGCGGCCACTTCACTGGCCGACGTGGCCAACTGGTTGGCAGTGCGGGCAGAGTCAGCCGTGTGGTTGACGGTGCCGGTGAGTTGGCTCATGGAACTGGCGGTTTGCTGCAACGCACCGGCGGCTTGCTCGGTGCGCTGGCTCAGGTCGGTGTTGCCCGAAGCCACTTCACCGCTCGACGACTGGATGCTCTGCGACGACTCGTGCACCTGCGCCACCAGCTTGCGCAGGCTTTGCTGCATGTGGTCCAGTGCGGTGAGCAGTGCCGTCGCCTCGTCGCGGCCTTCAGTCTGGATGTGGCTGGTGAGGTCGCCGTTGGAGATGGATTCGGCCACCCGCGCCGCATAGGCAATAGGCCGCGTGATGGAATGCGAATTGAGCAGCGTCAGCGGCGCCACGATCAACACCACCAGCACCAGCGTGGCCACAAAGGCCAGTGCCACGGTGTTCATGGTGGCCATGAATTCTTCCTGCGTGTGCACGGCTTCGGCCGTCACCAGGGTGGCGATCTTTTCCAGGTTGGCCTCGGCCGCCGTGACCTCTTCCTTGGCCTTGGTGAGCATGCGGTCTGCTGTGCGGGCGTTGTCGTAGCCACCGTTTTGAATGTTGGCCAACACGGGGGCTGAGCGCTCGCGGTAGCCGTCGAGCTTGGCGATGCTGGTGCGCGCCAGTGCGTTGTCTTCGTCTTCTTCGCCGGCCAGCATGGCGGCAAAGGCCTTCTTGGTGGCTTCGATCTCGCGCTGCCAGGCCTCGCGGTGCTTGAGAACGGCCACCCCGTCTTCGTAGTCGATGACCATCTGCTTTTCATGCATGCGCACCAGCGCCATGTGCTGGCGAATGGCCGAGACACCTTCAATCTCATGGATCGAATGGGCCATGAAGTCGGCGTTGAGCGACTTGATCTTGGCGCCGCCCACCAGGCCCACCAAGCCCACCAGGCCAAACAGCGACAACACCATGGCAATGGCGCCCCACATGCGCACGCGGATGGTGAAGCCGCGCATCAGTTCCAGCAGTGATTTCATGGTGTCGGACCCCGGGTAAGTTGTGCTGGCCTGCGCTCAGTACGGTGCTCAGTGCCGTGAGCGCCGCACCAGCGAGCCCACGTCCAGGATCAGCGCCAC
>CAZUKT010000647.1:0-2539 GCA_964620975.1 uncultured Rubrivivax sp.
CCTTGCGCGCTGCGGTGTAGGGAGTTTGACGCTGATCGACATGGACCACGTGGCCGAAAGCAACATCAACCGCCAGATCCAGGCCACCACGCCCACATTGGGGCAGTCCAAGGCATTGGCCCTGAGTGAGCGCATTGCCAGCATCCACCCTGGCTGCGACGTGCTGATGGTGGAAGACTTTGTTGCGCCCGACAACTGGCCCGCATTGCTGCCAGCGCCGGTAGATGTGCTGGTGGACGCCTGCGACCAGGTGCGTGCCAAGGCCGCCCTGGCCGCCTGGGGCGCCCGCGAAGGCGTGCCCGTGGTGTGTGTGGGTGCAGCGGGTGGCAAGCGCACGGCCCAGGCCGTGGAGGTGGACGACCTGTTCGCCGTCACCCACGACCCCCTGTTGGCCAGCCTGCGCCAGCGCCTGCGCCAAGAAGGCGCCATGCCACGCAGCGGGCGCATGGGCCTGCGCTGTGTCTTCTCACGCGAAAGTGTCGCCGCACCCGCTGACAGCTGCGAAGCCGCTGACGGCACGCTCAATTGCCACGGCTACGGGTCCAGCGTGGCCGTGACCGCCACTTTTGGCATGGTGGCTGCGGGCGAGGCCATTGCACAACTGTTGATGGCGGCACCCCAGAGGTTGGCCCCAAATATCAGGCTATAATTTGAGGCTCATCGGATGGGTCGTTAGCTCAGTCGGTAGAGCAGCGGACTTTTAATCCGTTGGTCGCGTGTTCGAGTCACGCACGACCCACCACGCGAAAGTTGAAGCGCCTTCGGGCACGAGTTTCAGGGCTCTTAGCTCAGTTGGTAGAGCAGCGGACTCTTAATCCGTTGGTCGAGTGTTCGAGTCACTCAGGGCCCACCAACAAGATCAACGGCTTAGGCAGCAATGCCTAAGCCGTTGGACTTTGTGGCCGGCGTTCGTGTCACTGCAGCTTGTGTGGCACCAAGCCAGGGTGCCGACGTTTAGCGTGCCGGCAGGGCGCGCGACAACAGTTCAGCGTCAAGGACGCCCGCGCCTTGCGGGTGCGTGGCGGGCCGCTCGACGTGGCGCTTGACCGTGGCCAAGCCGTCTTCGGGGCTGACCCAGCGGGTCTCGGTCTCACCCAGGTTGTTCACCCAGGCCAGCCGGTAGGCCTTGTAGGTGCCCGCAGGCACAGTGATGTCGCCCAGAGATTCCACTTTGCCGTCAACCTTGAGCTGCAACGTGCGGCCAGTGGCGAGCAGGGTCACCGTGTGGGTGGTGGACCAGGTCTTGCCCACCACCAGCGGCCAGGGGTAGTTGACGGGCGGTTCATACGACATCTGCGGCTTGCCGTCGTTGCCCAGCGAGGCAACCATGCCAAAGCTGGCCGGCTCGTGCAGTGCACCGCCAGCCTGCGGCGCGGTAAAGGAAATGACCGCCTGGCCCTGCCATGTGGCGGGGCTGTGTGTCCAAACCACCTTGCCGTCGTACGCACCCAGACTGCCTGAACTCTTGCGGTGGAAGGTGGTGACCGTGCCCATGGGCACAGCCACCAGTTTGTCGGGCGTCGGGGGCGGGCTGGCGCAGCCCGACGACACCAGCACGGCGGCGGCGGTGATGCCGTGCGCCCAGGCAGAACGACGAATCGTGAACAGCGTGTTCATTCGCATCTCCTCATGTGTGGGTCATGCGGCCAAGGGCCCTACCGGCTGAGGAGTTGGATTCAGGCGCGTGGCCGTTCCCAAGGCCCACAGTAGGCCCAAAATGCCCCTTGTTTCTGACCCAAGACAACTTTGTGCGCAGATCGTCTGCCCCGACTGCGTCTACCCAGGGAACCTGCCATGACACCTCGTGCGCCCCTCGTGCCCCTTGCCGCCGGCAAATGTGTCGCCGTGCGCTACAAGGACGCTGCATTTGCAGACCTGCTGCCACAACTCAAGCGTGGTGCTGCCGCCGCGCAGCCCACCTTGATTTGCCTGCACGGCCTGCCCAGGCCGCAACTGGCGACAGGCGCCAGGGAGATAGCCACGCTGCTGGGCCGGCCGCTGATGCGGTTTGACGCAGCGGCGTTGGCCGGCAAGTACATCGGCGAAACCGAAAAAAGCCTGGACCTGCTGCTGAGTCATGCAAGCACTGCGGGCGCAGTTTTGCTGTTTGATGAGGCCGACGCCTTGTTCGGCGCCAGGTCCACCGGGCAGGACAGCGCGGGCCGCTATGCCAACATCGAAGTCAGCTACCTGCTGGCGCGGCTGGAGGCATTCCAGGGCTTGTTGGCGATGATCTTCAACTCGGCCGCAGAGGCGCAAAGAACCCGGCTCAGGATGCGCCAGTTGGCTGTGGCCTGGCCCCCGCGTTGACGGCCTTGGGGCCCTCACCGCAACAGTTTGGCCTGCGTCTGCAGGGCGTTGACGTGAGTCAACCAGCCCCGCCCTGCCGCAACCTAAGGTCGCGGGCAGGATCATCGCTGTCAAAGGTTTTGGCCATGAATAACTCGCTTCGTATCGCCTTGGGGGCCGCCTTGTTGGGCTTGCTCCAGGTCGGCGCCGCCGTCGCCTCGCCGCAGATTGCGCTCAAGGCCGGCTGCGT